>NZ_JUEE01000044.1:0-81144 GCF_000802135.1 Desulfosporosinus sp. BICA1-9 | reverse complement strand
CTCGGACGCGATTTGCTCAGGCGTCCTGTTGGAAATTTCCATCCTCATACCGGCTGCCCATCCTTTTGCGGAATGTCTTTTCAGATACCGCTATAGGATATGCCGAGCCCCAGACAAGCGTGAAGGCTATAGCGCCAATAAAAAAATGCGGTTTGGACAAAGATGCTTCCCTACTGTAACCATAGTACAAGCAAATCCATATTATATACAACCATGCCGAATCCATCGGCCTCTGGATCAAGGGGGGAGGGAAAGGAGATGCCTATCATTGACAAGCCGTTGACTTTAACCTTAGTGTTGAAATATGAAGGCAAGCACAGATGCCGTCTTGATATTATACATTGCAAATTTCTATAATATTGCTCCCGCAACGCCCGTTGAAGCCTTTTTCTAAAGACTAAAAAGCACCTGCTTAATTTGCAGATACTTCCAATACTCATTCAAAACCAACTAATCCTGCCAGTATTATTTTTATCGTTGTACATCTGAACAAAAAAGATACCGGTTGAGCCCGGTACCCCCTTTGCTTAGAAATTAATACATAAATAAATATGCGGTATTCTTATCTTCGCGCCTGCTTATTTAAGCTGCTGATGATTCCGAAAAAAATCGTTCCAAGGATCATTGCCGCCGATCCTCCGGAGCGCCTCCGCCATATTGACACCGTTAGGAGCTACCGTGTCCAGTTCATCCCAGGCGATGGGCATGGACACCCCGGCCCCGTTCCTCGCTCTCAGGGAATAGGGGGCAATGCTGGTAGCACCTCTGCCGTTGCGAATCCAGTCGATGAAGATCTTGTTGGTACGCTTAGCCTTTCTCACATTGCTTGTATAGCGGTCAGGCCACTTCTGTTCCATCACCTCGGCGACGCGCCTAGCAAAATTGTGAAACCTATCCCAGGCAACGGCAGGTTTTAAAGGGACGACCACATGGTACCCTTTGCCGCCGCTGGTCTTGAGGTAGGAGTTCAGGGAAAGCTCGGCAAGAATATTTTTCACATGCCGCACCCCCTGGCGCACCCTGCTCAGATCCATTCCCTCATCCGGATCCAGATCAAAGACCATCAGATCAGGCTTTTCCAGCTCCTCCACACGGCTTCCCCAGATATGAAATTCCAGGGTGCCCATTTGTGCTTCGGCGATCAACCCGGCTGGGTTCTTAATATAGAAGTAGTCTTCCAGTTCTCCGCCGCCGGTGGAAATAGGGATAGTGACAATTCCTTTACTGCCCGGACCGGGATGCTTCTTATAGAAGCAGGTCTGGGCTATGCCCTTGGGACAGCGCACAATGCTGAGGACCCTGTGGCTCACATAGGGCAGCATGCGCTCTGCCACCTGGGCGTAATACCGGATCACATCCCCTTTGGTGATTTCAGGGTCGGCAAAGATCACCTTGTCCGGGTTGCTGATCTTAATTCCTTCAATGATGATACCGTTGGTGTTTGCTTCCACGACGCTCTCCGTTTCTTTGGCGGCTGATGGAGGCTGTATTTCCTCATCCGCTTTTTCCTTTCTTATATCCTTGGGATTCTTATCCCTCCGCAGGCCTTTGAAGCTGGCCTGCCTTAAGAGATGATCTGCGGTCCATTCGGCAAATTTAATTTCCGCCACCAGTTCAGGTTCAAGCCAGGTGATCTTTTCCTTCGACCTGGGCTTGGGCGCGAGTTGGAAAGGGGGCTCCCTTCTCTGTAGGCCCGCAAATTTTCCCTCCAGCTCTTTCATATCGGCTTCCCTCAGGCCGGTGCCGGCACGTCCGGCATAAACTAATTCCCCGCCTGCATAGACGCCCAGAAGCAGGGAACTTACCCCGCTGGTTTTTCTATCGGAAAGCGTATATCCACCGATGACAAATTCCTGCCTTTGATCGCATTTAAGTTTGATCCAGTCGCCGTTTCTAGCGCCGCTGTAGACGGAATCGGCTTTTTTGCCGACGATCCCTTCCATGCCTGCCTCACAGGCCGCGCGGAAACTTTCCTTGCCGTTTCCTCTCACATGCCGGCTATAGTGGAGGTTTTGGGGGGCACCCTTCAGCAAAGCTTCAAGGGTTTCCTTCCTGTCAATCAGGCGGTGTCCCCGAAGGTCCGCTCCATCCAGCGCCAGGAGATCAAAGACGATATAGGTCAGGTTTTTGGCCTGGGGATTTTTCAGATAGTTCTGCAGTGCCTGAAAATCCGTCTTGCCCGCTGGGTCTGTGATGGCCATTTCGCCGTCCAGGATCATCGCCCTACCAACCGCCCATTCAACGAGGGAAGAGGCGACATCCAGGAACCGTTCCGTATAATCATTGCCGTTCCTGGTGATAAGCCGGACGCTGCTGCCTTCAATATAGGCCAGTATCCTGTAACCGTCGTATTTCAACTCATAAAGCCAATCCTCACCCTTAGGAGGCGTATGGACTAATTGGGCCAGCTGCACGCCGATACTGCTGAAGGGGTTGCTCGTGATCTTTTCGTCTTCCCCTTCTTCAATTTCCATCATGGTGCGTCCGGTTCTGATACTGGTGGTAAATTCAGAAATCCAGTCGGCAGTTTTGACATACTCATCTTTTTCTTTAAGTAACAGCCAATTATCCTGCTTCTCGCCAGCTTTCCCTTTCAATCGCACCAGAGCCCACTTTCCCTTAAGTCTTCTTCCGTTCAGAACAAACTTCAGCATACCTGCACGGAGTCCGTCCTCCACATCCCCATAGGGTTCCCAGTACCCTTCATCCCAGAGCATGACCACACCGCCGCCATATTCCCCTTTGGGAATCGTCCCCTCAAAGTTTCTGTATTCCAGAGGATGCTCCTCCACCCGTACGGCGAGCCTCTTGTCCCGTGTATCATAGGAAGGACCCTTGGGCACTGCCCAGCTCAATAGAGCTCCGTCCCATTCCAGGCGGAAATCGTAGTGATCTCTGCGGGCCAGATGGTGCTGGACGACATACCTCAGACCCTCTTGGGCAACTTCTGTTATCCCTTCCGGTTCCAAGGTTCTGGCAAAATTCCTTTTTTGGTTGTACTCGTTGAGTTTTGCAGTCATAAAATTACTCCGGTTCCTTCTCATATATCATTGTGAAAACACCTTCGCAGCTATTGTTTCCAATTGAATTGTAAGTATCCGGTCGTTTCGTATACGTTCCTGTCAATCAGATACCCTCGCAAGACGCAGTTACGCAAAACGCCGGTTGCCCATTGACGTGTTAAAATATCACTTTTTCTCTCAAAGAAAATCATACCGGTATTAGCTTACAGAGCATCGCAAGCATTACGCACAAATATAACGGCGGGGTTGAATTCGAGCATGAGAGGCTTGCCTTTCATGCTTCGGTTATGTTGGGGGTTCGGTAGGCTCAATCCCTACCTCCATTGTATTCATCGTCGCTTCTCTCCCTCTTTGTCCACTTCAAAAGTCTATAAATAAAACGCGGCGGCCGGGACACGGAAAAAGACATCTTCGGGCAGCCAGGCGGATATGGGACGAGACTATCTCAGAACACCCGCGCTTCCGGCTGTCCCCAGTGCGGAGGACAGCTTGTGAAAGAGACTTATATGGGAGGGGCCATCTATTATTGTCCCTCCTGTCAGCCACCGGGGAAAGAGTAAATCACGCAATTTACCAGGAAGTTTAGGTTTCACTAAAATATATTTTTTTCTTTTCTTAATACCCGCCGCAATCCAGTTGGGAGCATAAGCGGAAGTACAGCCTTTCGACACTTTCAAATCCCGGTACACCCCTAAAGTTTCACCAAGAGTGATACACCGCTCTGTAAATTGCGGATAGCGTATCCCTATTGCACACAAAGCGTGGTTCATCGCCCATTGTTTCCCTGGGGTCGCAGTTTGCAATTCAGCTTCAATTCTTGTAAGAAGCTCTTCCAACGCAGCATTCGTTAATTTACCATCGGATACTTTATGAACAATTAGGTTCCAGCCTGCTCGTCCTAAGTTATCCTTATTCGAAGCCGACCATTCTTCCGCAAGAATATCTGCATCCTTGTGATTGCAGACAACTTCACCGACAAACTTATCAATCATATCAGAATAGGTTAATTGAGAAACCATACTCCGTGCTTCATCTAACGTCAGCTTCTTGGCATCAAACAACATACAGGCCAGCCATTGGGCGTCCGTGTTTCCACTCTGCCAAAGCTCTAATGCCAACTCATGATTTGTCCCTAATTGCTTTGCCAGTTTCCGCAGTTCCCCCAGTAAAACACCGTAAGTATTTTCGCCTGCGCCATTCTTAATATACATCTGTTTTCGTTTTTCGTTACCTAAATCGCCAAGTTTGGCGAGTATCTCGTTTTTTGTCATTTTTATCACACTCCTGAAGTTTACCTTTCACAGTATCACCATAAAATATCCCTAGTGTTTTCACCTTGAAATTTTAATATATTGGTATCTTACTGCATAAAACAAAAGAAGCCAATTGTAATAACCTAACATTAATACTTTTAAATTGATATGTAATTTATGCTTCAATCCCTCTTTACGCACGTATTAATACGTGTTATGATGTATTCAGAAAGAGGGGATAACATGAAAACCGGCGAGCTACTTAAACTGCTAAGCCAAAACAAAATAGCCTTAAAACGCCGGGGAAAGAGACATGACATATACTACAGTCCAATTACCGGGAAGTCCTTCCCAGTACCGAGACACAAAACGGAATTAGCAGATGGAACACTAGACAGTATACTCAAGGATGCGGGGTTGAAATAAACCCCACGTCCCAATTAATAGATATAAATGAAATATAAAAAATGAAAAGGGAGAGAACCTCAATGACTAGCTATTTATACCCAGCGATATTCACTATTGAATCCAATGGATCTTATTTTGTAAAATTTCCGGACATTGAAGGTTGCTATACTCAAGGTGATAATTTATATGATGCTTATGAAATGGCTAAAGATGTATTATGCTTACGTCTTTATGATCTGGAAGAATCTAAGGAAATTATCCCACCACCCTCTTCACCTGATGTAATTAAAACTGAGCATGGCTCATTTGTGACTTTAATTAGTGCTGATACCCTTGAATATCGAAAATTCAACGATAACAAAGCTATCAAAAAAACCCTTACTATCCCGCAATGGCTTAACATCATGGCGGAACGCGAAGGTTTAAACTTCTCTCAAGTTCTTCAAAGTGCCCTAAAGGATCAACTTGGCATTCATAACAATTAAATAATCAAAATATAATAATTACAAAAAAAGCAGCCTTAACCAGCTGCTTTTTATAGTCGTACGCCTTTATTACTCCTCATCATCCGATCAAGCGCATTGAGCTTATCTGTCTCCTCATACTTAATTTTTTGAAGAGGAGGATCTACTTATAATAAACTTGAAAGTGAGGATTATGATGGAGTCTAGAGAGGGTGTCAATAAAATGTCATTAGCAATACCTAAGTTCAATATTCGAGATACAAAGAAGCACTATTCTGAACTTAACCATATCGCTCTAAAAGGAATCGAAGTAATAACATTCAATGCAAATAATGAGAACGAAATGGTATCACATATTAAAACTTCTTATCTCGATAAGCTTTTGTCCCATTTAATTTTCAAACCAGAAAAAGAGTTTGATAAAGAAATTGGAATTCATACTGTTTCTCTTCCGGAAATTGACCTTTATGGTGAAGGTCCTACGTTAGAAGCTGCTATCAATAATCTGCTTGATAGCGTTCTAGAATTTCTTAGTATTTATGTTGAGAAACTAGATATGTTTTCAAAAGTTGAGTCTGACCAAAAACAACTATATTTGCTTAAACTTCTAAGATGTCATGGAGATAGGGATTTAATACAGAAAGAGTTAGGTTTGTAAAAATGCCTATACGATTCTGTCAGGGAGATATACGCAAACTTCTTTCACATTTCAATATGAAACCAGAAAAGGGCTCAACTATATATTTGGGAATAGGCAGAGACGGTATTTGGCGCACTTGTAAGTTTGACTACCACAAAGATAAAGATCCTGTAGCCACAGGTACTGCTAAAATAATAGCTACTTCCTTAAAATTCAATACTGTATTAGAGATGAAGGAATAAGTATCTCATGCAAGGTCCATATCTTTCCTGGAAATATAACCCATATTTTGGGCTGAACCGGCAGTGCAAAGAAAAAGCGGACGCCGTCTTGCGTATTTTCCACACCATAAGCCGCATGATGAAGTTCCAGTATTTCTTTAGATATGGGCATAGTCACAATTTTTTTCACTAAAGATAATAAGTCCTTGTATTTTCTTCCTAAGCGATTTCTTCTCCAACCTGAATATCTGCTATGGAAAGTGTTGCGTTAGTCTTTTTAGCTTCTGTTGACCTTAGACTCGCAATATTTATCAGTTGCTCCATTGTGTGCCATGGATCATCAGCACGTTCTTCATGCCGCCGTCCCCCAATTACTCCTGCAGAAATACTTATCTCTATTCCGCAAGTAAAGCTGTGCCGACCTATAATATCCGCCAAATGGTAAGCTAAAGCTGCACCTGTGTCCAAGTGTGCTGGTAATAAAACAGCAAATTCATCTCCTCCAAAACGGCACAAAAAGGCCTCCGAAGGAGCATTTTCTCTTAACAGTTTGCTCACTTCGATTAGAATATTGTCCCCTACTGTATGACCGAAAGTTTTATCGATTAAACCGAAATTGTTTATGTCAAAAAAAAGAATACTGATTTCTTGCTTATTTTCAAGTAGTCGAACACCATGATAATATATGTAATCACTCTTATAAAGACCAGTCAATGAATCAATATGAGATCCTAGTTGAACCTCGAGCAGGTTTCGAGGTAGAATACCGGATAATAAACCTTTTTCCTCTACTAAGAAGACATCTAAACCGGTCTCGTCAAAGAGTTCTTTGGCTTGCCAAAGCGGCATTTCTGCAGAAACTGTGACCGGTTTCCCTCTCATAGCATCTGCAATGATTCGATTGGGATGTGTTCTCAGGAGCTCCTTGTAGGTTATTACTCCCACCAGATTACCATCATCCATTACAGGACAACAACCATTTTCAATTTCCAATAATAATGTCCTTATCTTTGAAACTCCATCCAATACATCCACTGCGTAGAATTCTTTAGAGTAAATATGTGCAACTCGCTTAATATTTATCATAAATCGATCGATTTGCTGATGTGTACAGTTATATTGACATGGGCTTTGATAATCGTAGTTTCATCAACAATCTTCCCTCCTTCCTCTAAAATGAACTCACATAATTTTTCTTCCGGGACCATGTTCATCAGAGCATTGCGTACTACTATGGCTTCTATGACTGGGTGGTCAACTCTAATGATCTTATACTGATCCGGACTGAGGACATCAACCATCCTTTTTAATGCCTCAGGTCCTATAGGTGCATTACGACCCACAATGACAACGTCTTGCATAGGAGGCATTTCAAATTCAGTCAGATTCATTTGGATTTCCGCTTTTTTGGCTTCTTTCATACGAACCTCCGATTTTTTTTGATTAACATAACTAGTTTGTCCAAAATAGTCTTTTGATAGTTCTACAAAAACACCGTGTCTCATCCCACTTCTTTAAACTCTACATGCCCAATAAAACGAGTTAAATCCTGCATCAAATCTATATATGTCTCTTTATTGAGAAATCTACCATTACTATCAAATAAAAGACGAATAAGAGGTCGCGTTGGAAGTTGCAAGGGCACTGCCGTGATCACTCCCACTTCTCTCGTATTGAGGGTAACAATAGCATTTTCAGGATATAAAACCAGGGACTCTCTAAAAGCTTGTACGACTATCGGGTTAAAGTCCTTCCCTGACCAGGACATAATCATTTCGAGAGCATGGTACGGTGGTAAGCCTTTGCGATATGGCCTGTCGGCAGTTAATGCTTCATAAACATCTGTGACAGCTAATATTTGAGCATCAAAATGAATATTGTTCTCCATTAATCCGTAAGGATAACCCTTTCCATTCCAACGCTCATGATGGTTTTTGACAGTCTCCAGCACCCTAGGTAATAAATGGGTATTCTTTAGCATTTCTACTCCCAACAGAGGGTGTTGCTTCATAATAACAAACTCTTCTTCTGTCAAACTACCTTGTTTGTTCAAGATTTCCTTTGGCACCCTCAACTTTCCTAAGTCATGAAGCAACGCCCCCAAGGTCAAATATTTGAGTCTCTTCTCTTTATATCCTAAACGCATTCCGGTAATTGTTGCTAATAAAGCAACATTCAGGCTATGCACAAACGTTCCATAATCATGTTGTTTGAACTTCTCTAAGTCTAATCGCAATACATCTAAACCCAGATAGACATTTATAGGTTTAAGCTCTTTTAGAATAGCTTCTACGAGCACAACAGTTTGTTCAATATGCTCAGGTCGAATAAGCTTCGCTTCATGGTAAATACCCCATAAAGATCCCACTAATTCTATGTACACATCTTTTGGAAAAGCTTTCATCCTCTCAGACGGACGACTTATGTTTTCCTGTTTTCTCCAAACATAAACTTCTCGCTTCTGCAGGAGATCCTTTATCCCTTTCGTAATCAGCTGTCCTTTGCGCAGTAACAGAACTCCTAAGCCATCAAAAAAATCCACACCCGCTGTCATCCCGATTATCGAATTTGGTTCTAACCGTTCCAAGAACCAATTCATGTCGCTTTCCCTTCCTTCCATATACACTACTAGCATCTTCATAATACTACTTGTATGTTCTTTATAATATTGTCGAAATTAAATCTGTTGCGAAGAAGGAAATCAGAAACCCCTCTATGTTCCTTACTGCAAGAAATTAGTTAATATCGACTTACTACTTTATGTTACACCACTACAATTGATAATCCTACAATTTTTGTTCGACATATTTTGCACAAAACGAAAAACTGCTCCGCTGTTCACAACACTTATAATTAATACTTGTTAACCACACACTTTACCTGAATTAAACATAGAGAATAAAATGTGACCTACAAAACCAAGTTCGATGGCAGTCAGAAGACCTTGCTATACAATGCTAGCAATCGGAATCATTTAATTGGATATGGTAAATTACATATATTTTGCTGCTTCTCCTAATAAGTCACTTAAGGTCACGGTTCCCGCATCGATTAACGACTATAAATGACAGCTCGAAAGTTGTTCCGCCGAGTAGGCATCCGGCATTTTTAGATCGCATTGTCAACAACCAATTGCCTTGTTGCTGCATTGTTTCGATGGATCTTTAACGATTGGGCATGCCACTGTTAACAAGTTATCAGCAAGTTTACACAATTGTTGACTAGTTAACGCTTGTGATATAAAAAATGCCCGTTTTCTGTATGTTTAGCATTGGCATGTTTTTTGCACAATGATAGTGAAGACGACGTCTGATTGACTAGCTTATGATAGTTATACTTTAATAACTTGGCAAGAGGATATCAATAATATGGTAAGGAGGAAGTATCCTTAGAATCCAATTGAATTAATCCTACGGTTTCCTTCAAGGTCTTAAATTAACAAATACAAGGAGGTATATATTTATGGCAGCTTATTTTAATGAGGTAAAAGCGCAATTAAAGGATGGGAAAGTGGCTTTTCTAGTGATTATCTTCACGTTAGCACGACTGATTTATGGATGGGCATGGATTGAATCCGGATTACACAAGATAGCATGGTTTTCAGATGGCAAACTCAATTCAGCTGAAAAAATCGGATCTCTCATTACAAACATAGCAGGTGAAAAAGTTACTCGTTTTGATCCACTTAACATCAATGAAGCATTTGCGTGGATCGCACAAAATGTTTTTTTAAGTATGCCCGGGGTAACTGATACCTTAGTGGTAATTCTCGAAATTTTAGTTGGTGTATTTATGATTCTTGGATTTAGAATATTTTGGAGTGCCCTAATAGCTATGTTCATGAATTTACAATTCCTTGCTGGTGGATCATTTAACAACTTTGGCTATATTTGGACTAACTTAGCAATGTTAAAATTCGCAAGATATGCTGAGCTTCTTGGAGTAGATGGATTCCTAAGATATAGGCAAAATAAGAATTTATTAGAGCAAGCAAGAGAAAAATAGCAACTGCTGCAGGAAAGTAAGTAAGCCATTAGCTGCATAATTTGTAAACTGCATGAAGTTTTGTATAGAGCCAGAAAGCCTTAAGATTCTAAGGCTTTTTGGCTCTATAAGATGGTTATACTAACAATATCTGGCCTGTTAAACGGAATATTATATTTAATAATGGTTCTAAGCAGACAGATCCCAAGGCAACTGCAGCATAGAATCAATCTGGTGTGCGCCTATGGGTTTATGTGATTTATGCCCTAAGTAATGTTTTTAGTCATGTAAACTATTGAACAAAAGAAGGTTTATGATTGAAGACCAAGACGTTTTAATTTTTTCCATAAGCCAGTGCGTGTAATCCCTAAATAATTCGCTATGGCTGTCTTATTTCCCTCAAATTCGCTTAATAAGCGTTCAAGTTTCTGATACTCTGTCTCTGCTTTATCACCATCTTGAGTATACAATTCAGGGGGAAGATCTCGGGAGTGAATCACTTGACCTTCTACGAAAACAAACAGTCGGTTGATCACATTTTGAAGCTGGCGAACATTTCCAGGCCAAGAATATTTCAGGAACTGAACTTTCGCATCAGATGAGAGATGCTTTACTGGAGCTCCGTGTGTTCTAGATAAAAAATGAAGCATGCTGTGAGCTAAATCAAGGATATCCATACCGCGCAAACGTAATGGAGGAAGCTGTATTTCTATAGCATTTAAGCGATACAGTAAGTCTTCCCGAAATTCTCCTTGTCGGACCATTAACTTAAGATCACGGTGTGTTGCTGAGATAATTCGCACATGAACTGGAATAGGTTTACTTGACCCCAGCGGCTCTACTTCCTGCTCTTGGACGACTCTTAAGAGCTTTGCTTGTAATTCAGAAGACAGCTCTCCAATTTCATCCAGAAAAATTGTTCCCTCATCTGCTAAGAGAAATTTACCTTTTTTGCCGCCTTTTAACCCTCCGGTAAATGCACCTTCCTTATAACCAAAAAGCTCAGACTCTAAAAGATTAGGAGGAATTGCCGCCGAGTTAACCACAATAAACGGGCCTTTTGCGGAAGGGCCAAACTGATGAATCGCTTTGGCAAACAGCTCTTTACCTGTTCCTGTCTCCCCAGTAATAAGGATCGGGAAATCGTATTTGGCGGCGATTGAGGCCTGGTTAATAGTATTTCGTATAACGTCTGACGAACCGATAATATGTTCAAACCCCTTTGGAGCAGTGGAAACTTGTAACCGTTGCGGACTCATTTCAACCAGGGTATTAAGAGGCATATTCGAAAGAATTAGTCCAAGATGGTCTGAGGCGAACTTGAAAATACCTGCTGCAGCTGACGATAAAGCAAATTCGTCTGAAGTGACCCCAGTAAGTGCGGCAATAATTTTTCCTTCTTGGTTTTCAATCGGAGCATATAGAATCGCCGTTATACCTTGTCCAACCAAACCTAATTCGATATTTTGAAAACGAGGATCTGCAAGATTAAAAGCGACAATACTCTTTGATTTTATCATCATTTGAATTCCAGTATTTGTGAGGGGGGTGCATTTACCTTGTCCCTTAAAGATTTTACATGCTCCTGCAATACAACAACACTGCTCCTTTTCCTGATCGATAAGACAAATTCCTACACGTTCTATTTTAGAATTTAGGCCTAATTGGGTACAATATTGATTTAAAAAATCGTGAGTAAAGGGATCTGAAACAGCAGATGTTATCGTTTGAAGCAGAGTCGACGTACCCAATGTTTGAAACTCATGTTGAAGTTGAACACCTGCATAGAATAAAGACTGGGCTACCAACTTTGAGAGAATCTCAAAAAACATGGCATCTTCTATTTGAAATCGTCCTGCCTCCGAACTAGCTAAGAGAATGGCTCCTATCACTCTATGATCGAAGATAATCGGGACTCTGAGAACGGAACGGAATCCTGTTCGGTAGAGTTGAGGATCTTCTCGAAAAGAGAACCCCTCTGGAGACAACGTTTCCACAAGATGCAACGCTTCATTTTGAAATATCCACCCCAATCCGGAGTCCGTTATGGAGCGATAGGCGGTATGCAAGGTCCCTTCAACTTCTAGTCCAATAGAATATTCATAGGTATACTTGCGAAGGGCTCCATCCACCCTCATCAAATCAAATCGTTCAAACGTAACTGCTTCTTGTACAAGACTGGCAATGCGTTGACTAACAACGCTTGGATCGACCGTAAAATCTTCTAAGATCTGTTCAAAGGGGGCGGGGAGACGGGTAAGAAACTCCACCTCATCACCAATTAGAATAAGTCTGTTGCTCGTACCATAGACGACAAAGACTTGAACAAACAAAACCTCACCTGAAGGTAAAATCTTAGATTTCATTAAAGATGGATCCGAATAATCATCGAGAATATTTGCTAAAAAGGTTGAACTAAGCCTTTTTAGCAAATATTGCCCTCGAAGATTTGTGAATGTAACCTGATATTCTGAATTAACTCGGATTATGGCATAGGGGAATTGGTCTAACAATTGTTTTTTCATGGTTATTTTTCTCCTTGCCAAACTTTTATAGACCCCAAAAAACCTTGGCTTTAAATCAATCCTCAAGCGAATCTGGCCTTCAGTCTTTATTAAACTCAGAGTGATCAGCCAAAAAGGTTGAAATGGACAACGTTTGACGCATACTTTTCTTTTTCGTCGAACTTCCCGCTTTTCCTTCCACCAATCACCAAATATTTCAAAAACTATCCTCTTTAAGATGATGAGACCCTCTAGTAGCCGCATTTCGGCATCAGGAGGGCCAATTTGTTACAATTTCAAGGATTGCTTTTTGCCTTGCCAAGTTAACTTCCCGGATTTTGGGGTCTTCACTGGATTTTTCCCATTCTTCCTAGGTGAGAGCCTTGTTTGATGAAGTTCATATTTAACTCAAGAGTCTACCTGCAATGACCCTCCTTTGTACTTGCTGAGTTCCTTCATAGATTTGAAGTATCTTAGCATCCCTCATCAGCTTTTCAACGGGATAATCCCTCATGTACCCATAACCGCCATGAATTTGAACGGCATCCACCGTTACTTCCATAGCTAGTCTTGCTGTTCTTCTGTACCTGCGATCAGGATTGGCGTAAGGGCCAGGGTATTGCCTTCCCATGCTCCGCTGATGCCTAAACATCCGTAAGCCAATTCTCCTATTAATATGGCTTCAGTAACATGGTCTAGTTCTAAGCCATTGTATTTTAAGGGTAGATTAAAATTCCACAAGCCAATCTCAAACCCTTTTTGGATGATGGGCCAGGGCATTTCATTTTTCTGGTCGTATTCCGCTGCCACGGGAATAATCTCGTTTTTAGTAAATTTCCGAACCATAGCTGCGTCATTATCCAAAATCGGCTTTTCCGATGCCTCTTTGACCATATCCTGATAGTCACTGCTTAAGAATCGGTCGTTGGAGAGAAGTTTGCAGGAAACCAGCGGCACACAGGCAAAGGCTTCATTAATCTCCAGGTATTTCAGGTCAGCCATGGTCAGCTTTGCTTCATCTAAACACTTCTTAATGGCGAAGACGGGGGAGACGGGCATGATTCTTGGCTGTAAGGCAATGGCGGCAATGGATACTAAGGTATAGATCATTTCCAGTCCCAGTTCTTCGGCATGTCCTCTGGTGGTGAAAATTTGGGCAGCGGCACCGTCATTCATACCCGGGGCGTTACCCGCCGTGCAGGTGGGATTGCCGAAAATCGGCTTTAACTTGGTCAGGGCTTCCGGAGTGATATCTGAGCGATATTGTTCGTCTTTGTCCAGCATTAGATTAGAAATAACCTTGCCCTTTTTGTCTCTTTTGACGATTTCCAGGGGGGTCATTTCCTTGTGAAAGAAACCTCTCTCCCAGGCCGCGCCATAGTTCCGGTGGCTGGCATAGGCTAATTCATCCTGCTCTTCCCGTGCTACTCCGTATTCAAGGGCCACGTTGCCGGAATCAACGGCAACGGGAGCATAAATGGCCGTTTCTTTGCCTAAGGACTTGACATAATCCAAGCTGATCTGCAGGGTTTCGTCGGACGTATGACGGCCGCGAATCAATTCCACTCCCTTCATCAAGGGAACCGGATTCATAAAATGAATGCCCACGAATTTGTCCAGCCTTCCAGTGCCACCGGCTATGGCCGCGATGGGGAGGGTGGATGTGTTGGAGCCAAAAATGGCGTGTTGGGGAGCTATTTGATCTACCCTCTTGAAAATATCCTGTTTTAGAGCCAGGTTTCCAAAAACTGCCTCAACCACCAGGTCAGCATCTTGGACAGCTTCGGCCAAGTCAGTGGTGGTTTTGATCCTGCCCAGAATCACAGCTCGGGACTCAGCAGAAGCTTACCCTTTTCCACACTCTTAGCCAGGGACTTGGCAATGGCTTTCAGCGCCTTTTCCAGTCCATTCTCCGAAATATCATTTAAACTGACCTGATAACCCGCCTGAGCTGACACCTGGGCAATCCCCAGGCCCATGGCGCCGGCACCGATGACTGCTACATTTTTAATTTCCATTTTGCTAAGCCCCCTTTATCATCGTTATTAATCCAGACAGGGAGTTTATCTTCCGATAAATTTTGGTTTCCTTTTTTCCGCAAAGGCAGCCATGCCCTCTTTTTGATCATACGTTGAGAAGCAAGCCGCGAAACACTCGATTTCATAATCCAACCCGCTATTAAGATCCAAACTGACACTCTGGTTCAGGGCCGCCTTGGCCTTGGCCATGTTCAAGGCAAACCCACTCTTCTCAACGAGACTGCCCGCCAGCTTTTTGGCTTCACTGATCAGTAAATCCGCCGCCCCAACCTTGATAACCAAGCCCATGTTCAGAGCTTCTTACAGCCCAGCAGAATAGGCCAGCTTAAGGTAAATTTCGAGGGGATAGCTTTTTCCAAGTGAGCAATTGAATATAATTCCTCATAAATACAAGGAAATAAGGGATATCATCTGTTATAAATAGTTAAATTTATTTGGATTTCTAGTATAATACATATAGCGAAGCGAAGCAGAAAGATTATAAAAACAGGAAAGAGTTAGCGAGGATGTTTGAATTTTTCTGCCCAAAGTGTAAAAATACTTTATTTAGTGCAAGTGATCATCGCTATGAAGAGAAGATCTACTGCTCACGTTGCAACACTTATCTTGATAATCCATATTACAAGAAACCACCTAATTAGCATAACATTCCTCTAAAACCCCGGATTGATCCGGGGTTTTACTTTTTATTTACCTTACAGTTCAATTTCCTTCTGTATAAAATTAAACCAGCGCCTGGAATTCAGTTAGGACAATCTCCCCAACGTTGATCCTTCACTGCCTTCTGCAGTTCCCGAACGGACATGTTTTCGATATCTATCTCCGCGCTGAACTGCTCCCCTTCTTCTTCCGGGACCGCGAGAAGGATGAGCGCCGTGCCAGGGATGATCCGTCCCACAAATAACAAAAGCGCACATACATCTCAGATAATGGCTGTAGATGTCTGTGCGCACGAATATCCCATCTATTATTTTGACCTTCCCATAATGTCACCTTACGTAAGAACATCAGCGTTTCGGTTATTCTGCATACAAAAGCACTTCCTCCTTCTGGATTTTACGCAGAAAATCATCTTCCAGACTTCCCGTTGTCAGAACATCGACTTTTATCTGTAAAGCTTCCTCAATTTCCGTATACAGCCCACATAAAGCAAACATCCCTTTAAGAGACCCCTTATCCACTCGTAAATCCACATCACTATTTTCTGTAACATCTCCACGAGCATAAGAGCCAAATAGATACACCCGTTCAACACCATATTTCCGTGCGATCGGTTCGACAATAGCTTTGATTTCTTCTATCGTAACCTTTTTAGCGGACATTGCTCTTACCTCCTTTGAATCATATTACGTCAATAGCACTATTTACAATATTATATCATAAACCTACTCAAAAAAATCAGCACTATATGGAATATTACGGTATATTTTAATGCTTCATATAATAAAGGGATGCATGGCCCGCTCCGAAATCATCCATGGCTATACTTACACCTAGACCTTTATGACCTAATTTATTAATCATTCCAGCCTCTTCGGCTATAGCAACAACTACCTGTGGATTCACCCTTCCATACAAAAAATGATTCCACCGAAGTAACGCCTCCACACCCAGAACTACACCCTTTACATCAACCTGGGGCTGATACTCAAGGAAAAACTCTCCCTTTTCGAGAGCTGCTTGAATATCGTAACTTAGAGCATTTGCCATATTCCCTATCTGATCATTTCTGGTTAAAATTCTCTTATTTGTACAATAATCTTCACTGAGAACAGTTTGAACTAATTGCTCATATGTATTAATAATTGCCCTTCGTTTTTGAAGCTCATAGAGCTTAACAAAGGGGTAATACAAACTTGTACCAATTATTATGTTAAAAATCTGCAGAGCCAAACCCCTCCATGAAGAGGTCGCCAGCCATCCGCCCAGAAGGGGCGGTGTAGTCCAATCAACTGGGGCTATGGTTACCGGAACTAAGCCTATTGATGTTGTTAGATACAATACTTTAACGCGTTCTTCTACGCTTAATGTCTCCGTGATCTTGATGGCAAACTCCAAATCTTCTTCTGAAGGAGCTGGTACCCCGATTTCCTGCAGGTTCTGAAGCATGATCTTTGTTAGTTTCTTGTTGTGCAAATAATCGTAAACCCCAGCCAGCACCTGATAATCCATTTTTGTTTCTGTCATCATGCTGCCTCGGTTCGTGGCATTGGCTCGTTAGAAAACACATTGCCCCTTTATGAAAGCATACCGGAGAAGCTTCCTACACATAATATACTAGCTTCTAAGTAGTATCTCGGAAAAGCAATAACTGACTCTGGGTATTATGGAAACACTATCCATTTAATGTTCTTTGACAACTTCACATAGCTAAGATAAGCAAAAGAAGAAGCTCCCCTTTCCCAAAAAGGCAATAGGAAAGAAACCGGTGTTCCAAGTCATTTTTAAAACCCGGCGGGTATATGGGGTATTCTTTTAGGTCTGGCGTTATGTTGCTTTCGAAATGGTTAGGAGGCCTATGTCAGAAAGAATAGAGGGCTTTAGTATTACAACTTGCGCATCCAAGTGCTGATTGACAGCTGCCAAAGTTGCTTGCCAAAACCAGCGCTTTTTACTTCGACATCGGGCATTCTCAATTTTATGGTCAACAAGGATTCTCTTGAATGTACGCTCAACAGTGGTTCTTCGGGCATAAATATTCTTCCAAGGCTTGGAGCCACGGGGAGTTGAAGTAAAAAGACGCAAATCCCAGTTGGGTTTGGTGTAGATTACACGGCCATATTTCCTTGGAGAACAAACCTGTTGTTTAGGACATTGACTCTTGTCCTTGTAATGAGGACAACGCCACTTAATCCGGCACCTGTTATTGTTAAATCCCCAATTGAGCATAGGTAAGTTGACAATACAGATGGGAACCCCATTGTCATTGACAGTAAGCGGTCCGGAATAGGTTGAATGGCCTTTGTAACGGCCATTAAGGTTGATGAAAGCTTCCGTTTGATTTGCCCATAGCAGGCGATAAATATCATAGACATCGTGGGCCGAATCTAAAAGAGCTTTACTGAACTTAAATTCGGGATAGAGATTAAGCAGTTCAACCCAGGAGAAGACAAAGGTTACACTATCATGCCGGGAACCCTGTACTAAACGCAGAAACATCGGAAGGTCATTTGGACTATCTGCTGAAGTTATAGAGTACAGGGTGTGTCCATAAAACCATTGTTGGCATTAAAGAGATAAGTTTAGATTTCAGCCAGGTTTGATACTCACCATGTTTACGCCAATTGCCTAACAAAAAATCGCCTCCGATCAATCAACTAGAGAAAAAATCTCTAATTAATTTTGAGGCAAATAAACGTTTGTCAAGTCCTAATTTTGGAAATTACACACTTTATCGCTAGTTTTTTAGTGGGATCTAAAAATTGCTTGTTTTAGCTATGTGAAGTTAGGAGAGGTAAGCGGGGGTGAACCAAATATATCCAGCCTAGGACCAGTTGGTGGGACTGGGCTGAGAGTTTCCGAGAATCTACTTACTAAGCAAGGGGGGTGGTTTCCTGTTCCGCAAATTACTTTCACCACGTCATCCGGCAGACAAAAATCAAAACCCCAATTCAAAAGTCGATGTGAATAGTTCACTGCCGTTAGATGTTGATCAAGCCATAACGGAAGTCCAATCAGCTATGGGCAACAGCTCCGACTTGCAAGTCCATAGATTTCAGGCCTTTACGGGAGATACCGGCTGCGCTCTGGTCTATCTCAAGTCTTTTGTTGACCTTGAACAACTGAATAAATCGGTGCTGTCCCCCTTGCTTCAGCTTGCAGTCCCGCCCAAGGATATGCAAAACCTAGCTGAGGTATTACCGTATGCCGGTACCCAGGAAATAACCTCCCTCCAAGAGTTATCCCAAGCTGTAGCCTCAGGGGAAGTCGTCCTCTTAGTCTCCGGGTTTAAATCTGGGCTGAAAATCCCTTTGAAAAAATATGAACAAAGGTCTATAACCGAACCTCAAAATGAAAAGCTTGTGTCGGGCCCACGGGATTGTTTTGTTGAATCTATTTGGTCTAATATCGGACTGTTAAGACAAAGGATTAAGAATCCAAAGCTCAGGATTGAAATGAATACTCTAGGAACCAAGACTTCCGTTGAATTAGGTATCGTTTATGTTGAGGGAATAGCTAACCGGCAGATCGTCGAAGAGGTTAGACGCCGGCTCAAGCGAATTGAGATAGACAGGCTATTATCCTTAGGTGTCATCAACGAATTCATTAGCGATTCCCCTTGGTCACCCTTTCCTACCTATCAACATACCGAGCGTCCAGACAGTCTCACCTCAGCCCTCTTGGATGGGCGGGTAGGTATACTACTCGATGGGTCTTCGATGGTTACGATTATACCGGTAGTATTCTGGGATTTCTTGAAGTCTCCCGATGACTACATTGAAAGCCCCTATTTTTCAACGTTTGTCCGCTTGCTCCGGTTGTCATCTCACCTAATGACCCTTTTGCTTCCGGGGGCCTATGTGGCTTTGACTACGTTCCACCTAGAAATGCTACCTCAATCCTTAGCAGTGATTATTTCCGGCTCCCGTACCAGGACTCCGTTTCCTACGGCTATCGAAATGATAATTATGGAATTAGTGGTAGAAATTTTACGTGAAGCCGGTCTGCGCATGCCAGGTGTTTTTGGTCAAACCATGAGTATCGTGGGTGCCCTGGTCATTGGGGAAGCGGGAGTTACTGCAGGCTTAGTTGAACCCATCATCGTTGTTATTGTTGCTTTTACAACCCTGTCATCTTTCATAGTTCCGAATTATAGTGCCGCTCTCTCTATCCGTCTGCTGCGTTTTCCCATTATTTTATTAAGTGCTGCCTTAGGCTTTTTCGGGATGATTCTCGGAGCAATGTTTTTCCTCATGCATCTGGTAAGCTTGCGTTCTTTTGGAGTTCCTTATTTTGCTCCTATAGCTCCTCTTTTTCTCAAAGACTTGGGGGATATGTTTATTCGTCTCCCCTTGTGGCTACAGACCCATCGCCCAACTTATTACAGGCCGGAAGACGAAACTAAGGCAGGCCGCAACCAAAAGCCCGGGCCTGAGAAGGAGCCCTGAACAAATTGATTATTGAGAAAATTTCCTCACGTCAGTTTACCTGGTTAATTGTTTCTGTATTAGTTTCCACATCTTCTATTTTAATACCGGGTATAATCATCTATAACGCTAAACAAAATGCTTGGCTTGTCCTACTCTCGGCTACCGCAGTGGTTACGGCAGGGATTATGTTAAATCTTACTTTGGCCAAACGATTTCCGGGGCAAGCCATTTTCCAGTACGCTCAAATTATATTAGGGCCCTGGTTGGGTAAACTTGTGGGCCTTTTTTACGGTTTGACTTGCCTGTATATGGCAGCATTAAGCCTAGGCGTTATTACACAGCTTACTCAGATCACGATTTTGCCAGAGACCCCCTTATGGCCTTTGGTTTTAGGTCTCACCTTACTGGCGGTGTATAGTGCCTGGTTGGGGATTGAACCCATCGCCCGGGCCAATGACCTAGTCTTTCCCGTTGCCATCTTAATATTAGTAATCCCTCTCTTGCTGTCAATACCGGTAGGGAAAATCTATCGGGCACTTCCTGTCTATCAGCTTGATTTTAGCGGGATTTTAAAGGGGGCTTTTCCCGGTACTGCCTGTCTCGCTGAAGTCTTTTTCATCCTCATTTTAGCTCCCTCAATCAACAAACCGGAAGAACTTCAATCTGCTTCGCTCAAGGGGCTACTCTTAGCTGGGGTGATTATGACCGTAGTTACCCAGACCATTCTGTTTGTACTGGGTATCTACCGGGCTTCAGTCTATCTTTTTCCCCTGCTTAGAATTACTGCGGAATTAGAAATTATGGATGTTTTCGAGAATTTTGAAGTAATTGTCATTTCGGGTTGGCTCCTTATCAATATTATTAAGTTGGGTGTGTTTACTTACTGCTATGCCATCTGCACTGCCCAAGCCATAGGACGCAAAACCTACCGGACTGTCCTCCTTCCCGCCCTTATCGCACTCCCTCTCCTCGCGCTCGCCCCTAAAAACTTCGCCGAAACGACCCAGGTCTGGCTCGAGTTGGTGACTTTTAAAATTCTTATTCCAACGGCATTTCTCATCCTGCCTGGATTTCTGCTTATAATAGCAAAGGTAAAAAACAGTCATGCTTAAACGTAGTTTAACCTTTAGTTTACTAATGTTATTTCTTCTAAATTTAACGGGCTGCTGGAATCGTATTGAACCCGAGCAATATGCCTGGGTGAACTGGATAGCCTTGGACAGGACAGCGGAAGGAAAGATCCAGATCACCTTAGCCGTCTCTCCCCCGCTTAGTCCGGTCCCAACGGGAAGTGCTCCACCTGAGAAGCTCCTTATGGTTTCCTCAGCCATCGGAGACACAATGTTAGATGCTCTGCGTGACATTAATTCTCATTTGCCGAAGCGCTTGTTTGGGAACTACCTGCAAGCCGTAATCATTAGTGAAGATTTGGCCCGCACTGGTGTAGAACAATATATGGACAACCTTTTCAATAATGTCAAAAATCGCAAAAACGCCTGGGTATTTATCACTAAAGGTTCAACAAACTCTATTTTTAAAATCGATCCCCAATTCGAGAAGAATCCTTTAACCCTAATTAATTCCTTGGTCAAGGCTGAACAAGGTTTCCTGGGTAAGAGCAGGGTTATTAAAAATAAGGATTTCCATCGTGATTTAGGGGAACCTGGTGTTGACCCAATGGTCAGTGTCTTGGGGATTTGGGATACGAATGAGAAAAAATTACTTGCCCCAGGGGCTAAAGTTCCGGAAAAGAGTGAACTTGCTTTGGATGGTAGCGCAGTTTTCCGGGGCGACAAATTAGTAGGCTGGCTATCTCCTGATGAATCTCAGTCCTATCTCTTAATGAAAGGAGAGATGAAGACAGGGCTGATCGTGGTACCTCATCCGGATAACCCCCAGAACAAGGCTGGAATAGAGGTTATTAGCAACAGTGCTAAACTTAAGGCCGAAATAGTTGAAGACCAAATTAAAGCACATGTCACTATTAAAATTAAGGGTAGCCTGGGAGACCAGTTATTGAACAGACCCGAGCAGAAGGCTGAAGTGCCGAGCGAGGATCCAGAATTCTATCTTAAACTGGGTGAAGCGCTAGAACGTAAAGTAAAGTCTGATATGGAAGAACTCCTGGCTAAATCCCAAACAGACTTTAATTCTGACATCTTAGGTATTGGTAATTACCTTTGGTATCGTTATCCTAACGATTGGGAGCAAATCCAGTCTAATCGGTTGGATTATTATGAAAAGGCTGCTATTGAGGTTGAGGTCAAAGTTGATATAAAAGCGCCCAATATTATGAGGTCCCACCCTCCGGAGGAAAAGAGGAGTTGACTGATACCGGGGAGTAAAAACTAACCTCAAACACCCGCTCTGCCCTTATCTAGGGGCTATTCGAGGTTCGAGGCACTAAACACGAGGTTCGACTTTGCACACTGCACTTATGGCTCACAGCCTCTGGCTTCTGAAGTATCGTATGATGGGCTATCCTTATGCCAATTGGGCATGTCTTGCATTCTTAGTCTTTGTTCTCGTTATCATGTATTTTAATGACGATACGCGTGTTGCCCTATATATCGCACCATTATGGTTTGGATTGTTAGTTACTTTCTCCTATGCATTTAATCTTCATAAAAACGAGGATAAACTTGATGAGAATAACCTTAAAGAGCAATTAGAAACAGGAAAGTAAATCATTAAGGGATAGATAAAAAACCCCGAGGAGTTCAAAAGTCTACGGGGTTTTCCAATTTCCTATATTACCCAAGTTTGGCGTAAGAATTTTCCAGTACTAGACGCAGCAAGGCTTTGAGGCATATATCGATAATATTTTTGTCACTACAGCGTATTTTGCAAGGATTTTGTTATCTGTTTTAATGCCTTTGGTTTTAAAAAGTTCTCACAGTTGAAGAGTTTCATCCATTCTAATTGTTGCTCTGTCATTTCTGTAACGGTAAGCGAATAACCAGGTGAGCCTTTGATACCTACTTGATTTAACTGGCAGCTTTCTACTTGTTTCAAAACTTCTATAGGAGATATTGAATGTTTAGCCCTCTTAAGCATCATCTCCATCGTATATACCAGTAGGTAGGCCAGAATGCAAACCGTGACATGAGCTTTGATTCGCTCGGGACGAGTTAAATGGATTGGCCTTAGTGCCAACAGGTATTTCATTTCTCGAGACGCCTCTTCTATTTTGTTCTTTTCTCTGTATCTTTGAATGATTTGAGTTTGAGGAATCGTCGTGTTAGGCAAAATGTAAGGGTTTTTCCAGAATTCCATGAGCTGCTTCCATCACTGCTTCAGGCAACGTGGGATGTGCATGGATTGTTTTAGCTAATTCTTCAGCGTTCAGGCCTTTTTCCACAGCCAATACCAGTTCTTGAATCAAACTGCTCGCTTGAGGACCCATGATGCTGGAACCGAGAACGATCCCCTCTTCATTAGTAAGAATTTTTACGATTCCTATTGTTTCGCCCAACGCTATGGCTTTACCATTCGCACTGAAGGGGAATTTGCTGACTTTGTATTTGACGTCTGCAGCTTTAAGCTCTTGCTCGGTTGCGCCGACAGCCGCTATTTCAGGATGGGTGAAAATTGCGCTGGGTACTGCGCGATAACTCATTTCCACCTGATGACCGGCTATATGCTCAGCAACGACCATACCCTGCGCCGAAGCAACATGAGCCAGCATCATTTTTCCTGTGACATCCCCGATCGCATAGATATTGGGTACGGATGTTCTCATCTGAGAATCAACAGCAATGGCACCCCTCTCAAGTTCCAATCCCAATTGTTCGGTGTTTACTCCGCGCAGATTAAATCTTCGCCCAGTTGCCATCAAAACCCGATCAGACTGAATTTCCTGTATTCCTTTAGCGTTTTCCACAACAGTCACCAAACCGTTCTCAACCGATTTGATCTCTTTAACCATGGTTTTAGTCAGAATATCAATGCCGGTTTTCTTAAGCACTGGGTTCAATCGCTTCGGGATTTCTTCATCAATATTAGCCAACAAAGAAGGCAGCATTTCAACAACGGTAATTTTTACACCCAGTGCTTGGAAAATGGAAGCAAACTCTAAGCCGATAACACCGCCGCCGATGATCACCAGTTTTTCCGGCAATGTTTTCTCATCTAAAATATTATCACTGGTCATAACCCCGTCAAGGTTCACGCCAGGGATCGGGATACGGAATGGTGTGGATCCGGTCGCAATAACCAGATTTTCAACTTCAAGACTGACCTTGCCGGATTCTGTTTCGACGTTAATCCTGCCAGCTTCGGTAATTTCGCCCCATCCTTTGATCACTTGAATCTTGGCGGCTTTAAAAAGTTGCTCGACTCCAGAAACCAGAGTATTGACTACGCGATCTTTGCGTTCGATCATCTTTGCAAAATCAAAAGAATTTTCTCCTGCCTGGATTCCAAATTCCTCTGCATGCTGTAGTTCTCTCCAAAGATCAGCAGATTTTACTAAGGCTTTAGTTGGAATACACCCTCTGTTCAGACAGGTTCCGCCCAAGCGGTCGCCTTCAACAAGAACAACGCTTAATCCCAGCTGCGCTGCTCTTAGAGCGCATACATAACCTCCTGGTCCTCCTCCAAGAATACCCACCTGATAATGCTCCACGATTTTTCCCTCCCAAATAAAACCTATTCTTTCTTCCAACGAAGGTTCGGCTTCCGGGCAGCTGCTGTTTCATCCAAACGTGTTATCAGAGTATTGTGAGGGGCGGTTTTAACCAGCTCTGAATCCCTTTTCGCTTCCTCCGCTATTTTGATCATGACTTCAACAAATTGATCGAGGGTCTCCAGACTTTCACTTTCGGTTGGCTCGATCATCATCGCTTCTTCAACGACTAACGGAAAATAAATTGTCGGCGGATGATAACCGTAATCAAGCAGGCGTTTAGCTATATCTAAGGTATGGATACCATATTGTGTAAGATTTTTAGAGGTTATGACAAACTCATGTTTGCACGTCCGATCATAGGGGAGATAATAATGCTCCTTGAGTATGCTCATCAGATAATTTGCATTGAGTACTGCATTTTGGGTAGCATTTTTCAAACCTTCTCCGCCAAGGCCACGAATATAGGCATACGCTTTAACAAGAACTGAAAAATTCGAATAAAACGTTTTTACACGCCCTATTGATTGTGGCGGGTTATAGTTTAAGGTAAATGTTCTGTCTTCGCGTTTCTCCACTACTGGTTTGGGTAAGAAAGGCTCTAAAAATTCTTTAACCCCGACGGGACCAGCACCAGGACCGCCACCGCCATGAGGAGTTGAAAACGTCTTATGCAAATTGATATGAACAGCATCAAAACCCATATCTCCAGGACGGGTAATACCCATGATGGCGTTCGTATTCGCTCCATCATAATAAAGTAATCCGCCGACAGAGTGGATGATTTCGGCAATCTCAAGGATATTTTCATCAAATAAACCCAGTGTATTCGGATTGGTCAGCATTAATCCTGCGACTTCTTCGTTGGCTACCTTACGCAGAGCCTCGATATCTACTCCCCCGCGTTCATTAGATGGAACCTGGATAATATTAAATCCAGCCATCGAAGCGGTAGCAGGGTTCGTACCGTGTGCAGCATCAGGAACAATGATTTTGGTACGCTTTGTATCCTGACGGGACTCGTGGTAGGCTTTAATCATTAAAATACCGGTCATTTCACCATGAGCACCGGCAGCCGGCTGCAGAGTGAAGGCATCCATCCCCGTGATTTCACAGAGGTCCTGTTGCAGCTCATACATCAATTGTAAGGAACCTTGAGTCAATTGCTCTGGCTGATAAGGATGAATATCGGTAAAATCACTTAAACGAGCAAGGCTTTCATTAACTTTGGGATTATACTTCATTGTGCAAGATCCCAGCGGATAAAAACCGGTATCCACACCGTGGTTGAAGGATGATAACCGTGTAAAATGTCTGACAAGGTCAACTTCTGCCAGCTGTGGCAGCTCTGGTTTACTGTCTCTCAGTAGTTGTGACGGTAAAATGGTATCCAAATCAACTTCAGGTACATCACAAACAGGTAGGCTCATGGCACAACGGCCTTCTGCACTTTGCTCGAAAATTAGTGGTTCCATTTTCATTTGATCCCCTCCAGTACGGTGACAAGCCTGTCGATATCTTCTTTGCTCTTTGTTTCAGTAACACAAAACAGGAGATGATGATCCAGTTCGGGATAGAATCGTGATAGGTCAAGCCCACCGATAATGTTGTTCTTTAACAGCTCCTCGTTGATTCTGGCTGGTGATTCTGTGGTTTGTATCACGAATTCATGAAAGAAAGAGCTGGTAAAGGCCAGGCTCATACCCTGTATAGCAGCGATTTGCCGAGCAGCGTAATGTGCTTTCTGCACATTCAGATGAGCCAAATCATGAATTCCTTGTTTGCCAAGAGCACTGAGATGCATTGTAAAGGCTAAAGCACAAAGTGCTTCATTTGAACAAATATTGGAAGAGGCTTTCTCACGTCTGATATGTTGTTCACGTGCCTGGAGGGTCAAAACATACCCGGTCTTGCCGTTATGATCAGTAGTTGCTCCAACGATCCGTCCCGGCATACGTCGGGTAAATTTCTCACGACAAGCCAGAAACCCGAGATTGGGACCACCGTAATTTAGGGGATTACCAAAAACTTGTCCTTCGCCTACTACAATGTCAGCACCCAATTCCCCTGGAGATTTCAACAATCCCAGAGCTACCGGATTCGTGACGAAGACTAAGAGCGCGCCCAAAGAATGTGCCATATCAGCTATCCGTACATAGTCTTCAACACTTCCGAAAAAGTTTGGATATTGGATGATAACGCAGGCAATTTCTTTATTAAGAGTATTACCCAAAGCGTCATAATCGATGACGCCATCAGAGTACTCGATATCTTCGATCTTGACACCACGAGGTTCGAGATAGGTCTGTAAGACCTCTCTATACTCCGGATGAACAGTCTTCGCAACAAGAACTTTGTCGCGGCGAGTTGCATCGCAACTCATCAAAGCTGCTTCAGCCATTGCCGTCGCCCCGTCATACATTGAAGCATTCGATGCATCCATACCTGTCAATTCACAAACCAAGCTTTGATACTCATAGATCGCCTGAAGAGTTCCTTGACTGATTTCCGGCTGGTATGGAGTATAGGCCGTATAAAATTCCTGACGAAGGAGTAATTGATCGACAAATGACGGAATGTAGTGCTCATAAGCACCTGCACCCAAAAAGGAGGTGTACTGCTCTAAACTGCTGTTCTTTGCAGCCAAGGCTTTGACATGTTTGACCAATTCCTGTTCGGACATTCCACCTTGAATATTAAGAGGGCGGTACAAACGTACACTCTCTGGCACATCTTGAAACAGTTCTTCTATATCATTGACACCGATGCGGGCCAATAACTGTTCCTGTTGGCTAGCCGTATTGGGTACATAGTTCATTTTAATGCTCCTCCTCGGCCACAAAGGTTTCATATTCGGAGACGCTCATCATGGATTCCAATTCGGAAAGATCTTCTGCTTCAATTTTGATTAACCAGCCCTCACCATAGGGATCATTATTCAACGTATCCGGAGCATCGATTACAGCCTCATTGATTTCAATGACTTTTCCGCTGACTGCTGCAACAACATCAGAGACCGCTTTAACAGACTCAATTGTACCATACGCTTCACCAGCGCTTACTGTTGCCCTGATTTCTGGCAGTTCGACAAAGACAACATCTCCTAAACTTGTTTGAGCATGATCAGTAATTCCGGATGTAATAATATTTCCTTCAGCCTTTGCCCACTCGTGGGTTTTGCTATATTTGATATCGGTTGGATTCATGAATAATTCCCCCTAATTGTATTTATTGTTTAAATTTCATAATATTTAGATTCTAATTCAATTGGAGTTACTTGGCTCTCTTATAGAATAGCGAAGGGATAATTTGAGCTATTACGGGTTTGTTCCGAATGATAACATCCAGAGTTGCCCCTATCTCAGCTAGGTCTGCACGAATCAAGCCAAGGGCAATATTTTTGTTTAAGGTTGGCGAGAAAGAACCTGAGGTTATGAAACCCACTTCATCTCCATCTTTCTGTAGCAGATAATGGGAACGAGCAATCCCACGTTCGATCATTTCAAGGCCTACAAGCTTACGGGGAATGCCTTTTTCCTTTTGTTGGACCAGCGCTTCTTTACCAATGAAATTCTCTTTGTTAAGCTTTACGAAAATACCAATTCCTACTTCTAAGGGGGAGATTTCAGGTCCTAACTCGTTACCGTAAAGCGGTAACCGTGCTTCAAAACGAAGGGTATCACGAGCCCCGAGTCCAATGGGTTGAACGCCTTCGGGAGCGCCGACTTCAAGAATCTTGCGCCAAAGATCGGATGCTTTATCTGGTGCGATATAGATCTCGAAACCGTCTTCACCAGTATAACCTGTACGAGAAACAAGGCAGGGTACTCCGTTCACTTCCCCATGCATAAACCAATAGTATTTAATCTCCTTTAGATCGATGGGTGTTAACTTTTGCAGAATTTGTTCAGCAAAGGGGCCTTGTAACGCCAGTTGCGCGACTTGGTCTGATACATTCTCCACCTGGACTGAATAGCCTTGTATTTGTTCCAGCATCCAAGCATAGTCTTTATCCGTATTTGAAGCGTTAACTACAATATAGAAATGCTCTGCTCTATAACGATAGACTAAAAGATCATCGACGATTCCACCATTCGGATAGCACATAGGAGAATAAAGAATCTGTCCATCCTGAATTTGGGTTACGTCATTTGTAATGAGGTTTTGAACGAAAGCAAGCGCATCTTTCCCTGTAACATCAATTTCACCCATATGGGAAACATCGAAAAGGCCGACCTTTGACCTCACTGTATTGTGTTCTTCGATGACCCCGGCATACTGCACAGGCATTTCCCAGCCGCCAAAGTCAATAATCTTAGCATTTGCTTGGACATGGGCTTCATACAAGGGTGTTCTTAGTGTTGTCAAGATTGCACCTCCTAAAAATTCTGTAATCTTTATCAAGCGGTGTCGTTTCGTCGATCCTCAAGTTCCTTTGCCAATCGACAACCGGTGGGTGTAACTGCTAATCCCCCTAGGGCTGTCTCCTTTAGGGTAACGGGCATCGATTGCCCAATTTGGTACATGGCTAGTATTACTTCATCAACTGGGATTACACTTTTAATACCGGCAAGCGCCAAGTCAATAGCTACGAGTGCATTAGCAGCACCTGCTGCATTTCTTTTCACACAAGGGACTTCTACCAAACCAGCAACCGGATCACAGACAAGCCCTAAAATGTTCTTCAGAGCGATGGCACAGGCGTGACCGCATTGTTCAGGTGTGCCCCCGGCCATTTCCACCACTGCAGCAGCAGCCATTCCTGAAGCGCTGCCGCATTCCGCTTGGCACCCCCCGGCAGCACCGGAAATCCCTGCATTTTTGGCTATAACTATGCCCACTCCAGACGCTGTAAAAAGCGCATTAACGAGGTCTTCTTCAGAAGAATTTAGTTTTTCGGCGACCGTTAACAAAACTCCTGGTAATATGCCGCAAGAACCAGCCGTCGGAGCCGCTACAATACGACCCATGGCAGCATTGACCTCGGCTATAGCTATTGCCTTCAGTATTGCCCCATCTAATACTTGCCCACCTAAGAGTTTACTTTTTGCCATTGCCTCCTGAAGTAGTTGGGAATCCCCGCCTACCATGCCGCTAAACGACTTGTTAATTTGACTCAGTCCTTTTCCTAAGGACTCCCTCATTACCCCTAACCGTTCCTGCATCTTTCGGTACAATTCCGTTTGGGACTGACCTAAAACCTCAGCTTGATCCTCCAAAATTATCGCAGACAAACGTTTACCTTCTAAGGTAGACTTTTCGATTAACTCTTGAATACTCGTATAGGAGATCATTTTTGCCCTCGCTTTCCAATTAAAGAGGTTTAACTAAGGTCACAGATAATAGGGTTGATATTGTATTTAAAGTCTCCATCGTTTCCCGGTCGCACTCCTCATCCGTTTCAATAACCATCATAGCTTGTAAACCAAGTCGTTCTCGGGTAACGTACATTTGGGCTATGTTAATACCCTTTCCGGCCAAAACTCCAACAACCGCTCCGACAGTACCCGGCCGATCAAGATGAGGAATAATCAGGGTGTGAAATTGTCCACTAAAATTAACTGAGAAACCCAATACGTTAATTACCTTGATATTGCCGCCGCCGACAGAAGAAGCTACCACAGAAATTGGTTTTCCCGAAACACCGCTGGAAATAATCTTAGCAGTATTGGGGTGAACCTCCCCTAAATTCGATTTATGAAAAGTTACCTGGATGCCTACTTTGGCCGCAATAGCTACAGCTTCCCTGATTCGTTCATCATCGGTAGAGAAGCCCAACAAGCCCCCGACGATAGCGCGGTCCGTACCGTGGCCCAAGTATGTTTCGGCGAAGGAACCGTGCAGGTATACATCCGCTTTTACGATCTGCTCTCCTAATACGATTCTGGCAATTTTTCCAATCCTGACAGCACCCGCGGTATGGGAACTGGATGGCCCTATCATCACTGGACCCAGGATGTCAAATACGTTCATCAGATACCCCTCCAGACCAAGACTATGATAATCCATTAACGGTATAAGGGATATTTAGCACAAATATCTTTAACCGTATGTTTTAATATTTCTTTGTTAGTTACAAAATCCTCGGATAAAGCTACGTCAACAATCTCAGCAATAGCGTGCATTTCCGGTTCCTTAAACCCTCTAGTAGTTGCTGCAGGAGTACCGATGCGCAAACCACTGGTAACAAAAGGACTCTGCGGATCGAAGGGAATAGTATTCTTGTTTACAGTGATTCCAATCTCGTCTAATCTATGCTCACCTTCCTGACCAGTTAGCTGTCTATTGCGCAGATCCACCAGCATTAAATGGGTATCTGTTCCACCAGAAACCAGATGGAAACCACGTTCCCGTAGGGAATTAGCCAAGAAAGCGGCATTATTAATGACCTGTTTTTGGTATTCCGTAAATTCAGGTTTTAACGCTTCTCCCAATGCTACTGCTTTAGCTGCTATCACATGCATCAGCGGCCCTCCCTGGATTCCCGGGAAAACGGATTTATCAATAGCTTTGGCATATTCCTCCTTGCACATGATTATTCCACCTCGGGGTCCTCTTAAGGTTTTATGAGTAGTGCTGGTAACAAAATCTGCATATGGAACTGGATTGACATGCAAACCAGTAGCCACTAATCCCGCAATGTGAGCCATATCAACCATCAACAATGCGTCAACTTCGTCGGCAATTTCTTTAAACCTTTTGAAATCCAAAGCCCTGGGGTAAGCGCTCATTCCAGCTACAATCATTTTCGGTTGATATTCTTTGGCCCGTTGGGCAATTTTATCATAATCCAAAGTTTGGGTTTCCACTTCGACTCCATACGAATCAAATTGAAAATAAGTACCGGAAATATTTACCGGACTGCCGTGGGTCAGATGTCCACCATGGGAAAGATTAAGTCCCATTACCTTGTCTCCGGGTTTAAGAACAGCAAAATATACCGCAGTATTGGCCTGAGCACCCGAGTGAGGTTGAACATTTACATGTTCGGCATCAAATAATGCTTTTGCCCGCTCAATGGCGATGCTTTCCACAATGTCTACATATTCACACCCACCATAATAACGTTTACCCGGATAACCCTCGGCGTATTTGTTCGTTAAAACGCTTCCTTGAGCCTCCATTACCATCGGAGAAACGAAATTTTCCGAGGCAATGAGTTCAATCTTTTCATTTTGTCGATTAAGTTCAAGTTCAATAGCCCTGGCTACCTCGGGATCGTGGTTAATTAATTTAGTCAATTTCTTTTCCTCCTTGTGCTATGCAGGTCAAAGGGAATAGGATTTACATTCAGGATCAGGTTCGATTAATTTTGTCATGGCATTCCTCCTTGAAAATTGACTATAATAAAAAGACAGAAGCATACAACAGCATAGTTAGCTGCCATACTTCTGTCCTTTTACCTGAGAGTTTACTTGAAAGTCAAGTTGCTCCTTTGGTGGCCCGCCTTTGGCAGGCACTCTCCAGAATCCCGTCCGCCGAAAGTACATTTGCCTGAGATCTTCAGCACTTCTTCAGTCTAAAGAAGTCCCTTATGCCTTCGGCGTCCCCAGCTCAAGTTAAACAACGTGGGGAACTCTCCTATCGTCTTCATCCGGTCGTATTATATTAGTTCTATTTCCCTACTTGAGAAAACTCTAACTGATCAGCTATGATGGAGTTAAGACTTCCATCTGAACTAAGTCTTTCTCTATGACATAATTTTATTGTGTTTACTTATGACATTCAACGTAAAAACTTTCATTATTTTATGAAATCAGTGAATATTTTTCTATTCTTCTAATAGTTACCGTACTTAGACTGAAGTCGGCCTGTACTTGAGGATCCTGCTTAAAACTAATTTATTTGTGCTTAATTTTTTGATTATTTAAAAACTCAACAGCTTAAGTAAAATTTCCAGCTTCAATCTATTCATAGGGTTCTCTAGGTTGAAGTTAATCAAATTATTTATATCGTCTATTCTCTTTCGAACAGTATTAATGTGTATGAAAAGTTGCTTTGCTGTAAGACTATAGTTCATTTTGCAATCCAGATAGGTTTTCAATGTTCCTACTAACTCCCTATGGTCATCCTTTTTAATTAAATTATTTATGTCCTTTAGCATTATTTCTAGCTCATCTTCCTTGATGTCTATCCAAGCAAAAACTCCTAGCCCCGAGTAAGTGAGGTAATCCTCATGTGGATATAAAAGTCTACCAATTCTTATAGTCTGTACACATCTAGAATAGTTTCTCTTTATTTCAAATATTGTATCGCTAATATCCGAGATACCAAACACTAGCCTTATATTCTTTATTATATTTTCTAAACTTTTCTGTATTTCCTTAGAAGCTTTCCTGATTAACTCCAAGCTTTTTCCAGCTGAAATTCTATCATTGATTGGAAATAGAAAAACACAGCTGCTTTCATCGATTATAGCCATTCTAGCTCTCACCTGACTAATACTTTTATTGACAGTATCCTTAATCACGTCCTTGTAGCTTGATAGAATAACCTCTTTGTTTATTTGCTTCATTAAAAGTAAATGATAGTTCACGTTTATATCTATACCAAAGTCAATGGCACTTTTAGCTAAAATTTCATTATTTGACAAGCTCCCTGATATAACTTCTGTCACAAATTTTTCAAAACCTACGTCCCCAATGCTCTGAGCAACTAGTATTTGCTCATATAAGGATTGAAGTAATAAAAATCCAATGCGTAAAGCGAATTGATCATAATAGTCTATAAGCCCTGTAGCTTCAACCACTACAAAGTAAGCCTTGCTCTTGTCTCCAACCGCAATAGGTACAGTAATCCAACTATAAGGTTTGTCGTACTTATCATCATGGAACTTATATCTAATCATTTTAAGGTTGTCACATAGTATTTCTTCGGTGAAATGGAATGAAGGACTCCAAAAATCTTCTATTTTTAGGTCACCGGCTAGCCTTAAAAATGCAGGAGAGCTATAATATGCCTTTTCACTTGATAAATCATAGAGCATGGCCGGAAACTTCATTTCTTTTTCTATCTGAGACAGTATTTTCTTTATCTTTCTGACTTGATAGGATAAATCGGAAAAGCTCCTCGGATTTATATTGCCAATGTTAAATTGCCTTATGTTTTTGTTCATTACAAGTACATTTAGCTGATTCATCATACCCATCCATGAAGGATCTGGCGGAATAATGATGAGGGGTATATCATAATCATCAAAGGCTGCTATTATATGGTCTGGGATGTTTTTTAGGAATCTTAGCTTTATTCCTAGTCCTGACGTTTCCTTAAATTTGTCTGTCTTTATGTAGTCCTCAAACAATCCTGGATTTTGTTGAAATATATAACCCGAAGATATGACCAGTTCTCTACCCTTTGTCCAGTTAAATCCATCCGGAGCGTCTAGTATCGCTAAGCCCTGTATCTGTTTATCTAAGCCTCCATGACCTGCAATTACCTTAAAGTCTTTGAAGAACTGTGATTTTAAAATTTCTCTAAGAGATATACCCATGTTCTCACCTACTCTCTACTATGGATATTTAATTAATCATTAACTGTGATAAATGTGTCTCAGAAGCGGAGAAGGAAAAGAAGCTAACTTTTCCCCATGTTAACCAGTTGTTCTGCCATTCGTGCAATTTGCCCCAGGGCCTGAGTCAATTCTTGCGAGGCAATGGCCTGAGCATCGGTTACAACTTCAAGTTGTTCAACCGCCTCAACAAGCTTATATACTGAATCTTTTACTTCTCGTAGGTCATGTTCGATTTCCTGCGTAGAATCCTTAGTCGACTCAGCCAGTTTTCGAACCTCGTTAGCAACAACCGCAAAACCTCTTCCCTGTTCGCCGGCTCGAGCAGCCTCGATTGAAGCATTTAGGCCAAGAATGTTACTTTGAATAGAAATCTTCCGTATTTTATCAGTCACTGTATTTGTGTGCTCAACTTCCGCAAAGACTTTAACAGTTTCTTCATTCATGCTTCTAACTGTGGCAGCAAGCTCCTCGGAACCGGAGGACATGCTTTCGGCTGAAGCTGAGAGTTCCTCGACTGCTGCAAGAATTTCTTGTCCTGTAATGGTTAAAGCATCGTACTTTGCAGTTGAGATGGTGACTACAATTGAGCCTACAATTTGGCTATTTTCACGGATTGGAAGTGCAATTCCAATATATGGAGTACCCAATACTTCTTTTGGAACACGCTTTATGACTCGTTTGCCTTTTAAAATGGATTCTTCTGCCACACCCCCTTTGGGCAACAGGTCACCCACACTTACTCGAAGGTTTAAGCTTGGGGTTGGATACCATGCGAGAACTTTTTCGGTGTCAAGAACACTTACAGCGACTTCATCATCGTAAAGAAGCTGCATTTCGGTAGCAACATCTAACATCGATTCAAGTTTCATCGACGTTCCTCCAATCATTCTATAATGTATGACACTTATATGGAACTACACTAGCGAAGAAAACAATTGTATTATTCCATATTTACGCAAACCTATTCACGAAACACAAAGACACTAGGCCCTTTCGGACCTAATGCTTTTGTATCATTTTTGTAAGCTTCTTATTTTCTATTTTCTATTTTCTATTTTCTGGTCTATTGTTGAATTCTGCTTTGGCAACTGCTACTAAGCTTGGGTCGTTTAATAGGTCGTACATCATACCTGATAAAATCTCTGCTGCATAGACCATACCTTTCATTCCTATGGAAGCGCCTGATGATGAGGTTGCTTGCCATGAGTGAGCTGCCACTCCTAGTGGCCAGCAAGCTGTGAGGAATAAGTTCATTGGCATTATCCAAGATACGTCTCCACTATCTGAAGAGCCTGCAACTACAACTGAATTTGCATTTTCCTTTTCGAGTACTCCTTGGTGGATATATGTTTTTCCTTTGCTACCTGATGACATAAATTTCTTTATTTCGCCTTCCACTGTTTTTGGGTCTAGGGTTTCTTGGAGAGCTTTTGCAAATACTAGCTCATCCTCAGTATATTTCGGGACACCTATTTCTACCATGTTTTTATGAGTTAGGTCAAATAGTACTCTATTCGGTAGCATCTCATAACAACCACTGATTATCTCGTAATCAACTGTTGTTTCAGTCATCATTGCTGCACCCTTTGCCACCTTGAATAGTCTCTCAGTTATTTCTTCTACGTCCTTTCTAAAAGGTGCTCTTACGTAGTACCATGATTCTGCTTCCTTTGGAATAATGTTTGGCGCTCCACCTGCATTTGTTATAGTGTAGTGGATGCGAGCCTTGTCAATGACATGCTCTCTTAGATAGTTAGCTCCAACATTCATAAGCTCAACTGCATCAAGAGCACTTCTCCCCACCTCAGGCGATTGTCCTGCATGAGAGGATATACCATGGAACTTAAACTTAATTGAGTTATTGGCTAAAAACGCATTCTCTAAAGCAGTGTTGGCATTCATTGGATGCCAGCTTAAAGCAAGGTCACAGCCATCGAAGGCACCCTTTTTTATCATCTTCACCTTACCTGCTAGGGTTTCTTCTTCGGGACACCCGTAAAACCTGATTGTACCACTCATCTTCGTTTCTTCTATATATTTCTTTATTGCCAGTACTGCACCCAGTGCCGCTCCTCCCAGGAGATTGTGCCCGCAGCCATGTCCCGGACCATTGTTATCCACTGAATTAAATTTTGTATCTACAGATTGAGATAACCCTGGTAGTGCATCATATTCCCCTAGCACTGCTATGACAGGTGAACCGCTGCCATACTCTGCTATGAATGCATGCTCCATTCCTGTTATTTCTTTTATTTCAAAACCATGGACTTTTAGTACATTTCTAAATAAATCTGCTGACTCTTTTTCTTTTTCTGAAATTTCTGGGTTGCTCCATACCTTAAGACTTAAATCCTGGACTTCATCCTTTATGATATTCAGATAGTTCAATACATCATTTTTTTCCATTAGCTTTAGTCTCCCTTATTTACCGGATTTACTTTTCTGCAACGCTGTAGCGATAGCTATGGTGCCAAATACTGCTCCTAACGTAACGATATAGCTTGGTCTGCCTGGCAAGAAACTAAATACTCCTGCCTTTAAAGCAAACGTTAATGCTAAGCCTATGCCAAGGGCAATTGGGGCTAGATTTAACTTCATGAGTGCAAATTGGATGAATATGGCTCCAAATAACGACGGTAATAAGTAATTAAAGGCAGCCACTACCTCTGGGGATAACTTCGATAAAATGACAGTTCCTGCAAATACTCCAACTGCTAAAATTACAATATTAACAATAACCGATACCGCCATGCCAAGAGTTGCTACAATGGCACCTTCCTTACTTCCGGGATCTACTCCTGCTACTTTTTGAGATACTGCTGCAGCAGGCACTCTAAGATTTGAAATATTTCCTGTGATAAATGCCATATAGGTTCCTGCTACACCAATGATTGGAAAATAGGACATTGGTTCTATAATCCAAAAGATACCTACTGCGCTTGCTATGGCTATAAAGGCAGTAATGATTGCGCTAAACGGCGGAACAATATCAAAGACGACGAGCAGAACCAGAGCTGGTCCAAAAGATGCCAGTACCCCTAGCCAATTCGTGATCTTACCCCATTTATTTATATAAGGTAAATAGTCACTCTCGAATATATCATTGTTTTTATCCATCATAGTAACCTCCTTTGTTTTTGTTGATTTAAAATACGACTGCTACTAACATTCCACCAAACAAAGCAATTGCCAAAACCCATTCCTTCAGCCATTTAATATTATTTTTATCAGCTAAAGGGGATAATACCAGCATGATGGCTCCCCCTGCCACTGCCGCTATAGTATTATTATTCAATGCTACTAAATGCCCCGATACTAACGAACCAAAGGCGCCTAGCATAGCTGCTACTGAAATTACTTTTAGAAGTCCTTTATCTCCCTTAGAAACTTTGGCCTGTACTTTATCCATTTTGCCTGCTGTAAGGGTTGCGAAAATAATCCAGCCTATGGAGCCTAAAATCATTGTCCATACAGCATTTGCAAAGGCTATATTTGTCATGGGGTCAATACCCATCTTGACACCTACTGCTGCCGTACCAAAGCCCGCGGCCATTAACTCAAACATTACCGAGCCTATGAAGGATAACCTCATCCAGGCCATTGGCCCACCTACCGTGACCAAAAGTGATAACAGCCCTGTTAGAATAATGACGGATGGACCTATAGACGTGATCAAACTACTCTTCATTGCGCTTTTCATTTGTTCTTCCGTCAACCCGATTTCCTTACCCGTTGCATAGGATTTTTTAGCAAAAATAAACGCTTGAAATAATACCAGTAAAATCGCTAGCCCTGCTGCTATCCACATAGGAACACTGTTGGCAATTTGTAAATAATCCATGTCCTTCCTCCTCATATTTTTATTAAGGTTCTTGATATAACTGTATTATTTTCACTCATTTTGTTCAATGTCAAAACTTTCATAATTTAATGTTAATAATGAAAGTATTTTCATCAGTGTTGCCACTACAAAGTAGCGCAACTTCAATTGTCACACATATTGCACCTGCATATTTAAAGAATTAGTCTGAAATGTAAAAAAGACATGGTAGCATTTTTAGCTATCATGTCTTTAGATTTGATTGCATATTTATTTTAAAAACTTTGGTTGCTTAACCCTCACAAGAAAGTATAATGGTCTAGGAAAACTCGACAAGATTCTTTGAAAAGATAATGAACCACTATCGGGTTGAAGAATAACAGTATCCGTATCACTTAGTATGAAAGAAAAAAGACACCATCCAGAAGACCCCTTAATGAGTTCGACAAATTGCGGGAAGTACCAGGTCACTAGGGACTTTCTCCATCATGGCTGTACACACAGATGGTTTCACATAATCTGCAGCCTACACATTTTTCACCGTTAACCTTAATCTTCATAAATCTCTCCTTTGAAATGAGTGGTGATTTGACACACTGCTAAAAAATCGTAGTGCCCAAGGCTTTGCCAATTACAGCCATCACCTTGGGCACGGTGAGAATAAATTTTTATTCCACCAAACTATATACTCACCTGATCTTAAGACGTTAATTTTCCCACCAACAGCTTAAACACTTTTCGTTCTTGAAGCAGAGCTTTTCGATCCTTGATTTGATTCAGCGATAGGCTCACCGTTCTCGCCTTCAAAGGCTCTACCCCAACCTGTAATGACTGAAAAAGCGAACACTATAAATAACATAATAGGGTGAAACGTAGATAAAGCTATTGTTATCGGATTAATGGTTTGAATAAAGGAGTAATCTTTTTGAAGTCCTTGTATAACAATCAGCACTATGAAAATAAAAGCACTAATAAAGGGAACAATTATTGGAATTGTATTCGCAAAACCATCAATTAAATTTGCCCTTCTATAGGGGTGAAGATTGACTGCTCTGCCAACATCATTGGCAATAGGGCCAAACATAATGATCGCCGGACCCGTTGCAGACCCCATTGATAAGGATGACAGCATTATGCCGATCGCCAGACATATTTCTGCACCTCGAGGTGTTTTCGCTAAATCACTGGTAACGATCGCATTAACAAGCCTATCCATAGTACCACTGGCATTAAGTATCCCCACGATTCCAAACAAGGCAATACAGAATATGGAAGTTCCTATCATATTTCTAAAACCAGTATACAGAAAGCCAGTTAATGCTCCATCCTTTACGCTTAAAATATCTTTAAACGTTAGTATTCCAAACCCCAGTGCAATAATTGTACCTGTAACTATACCCCAGGTTATTGCAGTAAAGATATCTCTTGTTTTAATAGCAACATATAAGAGTATTGCAACGGGTATCAGCATAATCAATCCCTTAGGGTCAGTATATTTTTGAAGCAGCTCTGTTGCACCAGTTCCAACACTTCCACCACCACCAAAAACTAAATATAGAACCGTTGCTGCAATAGCCGCAATGATGGAATACTTAAATCTTGTTGCCACGACCCCACCAATATCAGCACTACCCTCTTTATTCTTATATCTTTGGGTTGCAGCTGAAGCGATGGTCGTGTCAGAGATCGGGGCAAGATTATCTCCAAAGATTGCGCCACTTAAGATTGCACCGGCTAATAAGGCTGGATTAGCTCCAAGTAAGATGCCTGCAGGATAGAGAATCGGAAAAGCAGAAAACAGTGTTCCAATTGAGGTACCTGTTGCAGTTGCAATAATACAGGTAGTAACAAAGGTAAAGGCGGTAAATACTCCTCCTTTTAGTCCAATTTCATTCCCTAACCAAACAAATCCTTCAGCAACTCCACTTTTGCCCATAAGCCCTGTAAAGATTCCTACGACCAATAGAATCATGATGAGTACACCAGTCATTGGATTTGAGATACCCTCGAGAACAGAGTCCCAATACTTTTTCCAGTTTTTACTGAAAAAGCTTCCTGCAATGATCCCTACTACTCCACCCATCGCTAAAGCTTCCATTTCAAATACCTTAAAGACAATGAAAAAAGCAATACAGAATCCGATAAAAATCGCCATGGGTATCAAGGACATTTTATAACCGCCGTGAAATTCAAGCTCATTATTAATCTTAATATAGACCATTCCTTTCTTCGCTCAAGCCACAATACGGTATAGACCGTTGCAGCTTAGCTTATTTAATTAGAAAGAATTATGAAATCTAGATATCCAGATTATCGAATCAAGTCAGTTAATAAGTCCATTGCGGTTGCTATATCTTCTTTAGTGTTATAAAAGTGAGGCGCAATCCGTATTACGTTTTTCCTTGATGAAACAATCACTCCTTTCTCCTTCATTTTTCGTTCCACTTCCCCTGCATTCTCGACGTAGATTGCCGTGTTGGATCCCTTCTGCGCAAGATCTGTCGGACTTATTATCTTCACTCCTTTCTCTTCAGCATATTGAATGGCAAAGGCAGACAATTCCTTAAGATAAGGAGCGATGCGTTCCATTCCTACTTCAAGAATGAAACGAAGCGCTGCCCGTGCCGCATAGGCATTGATCATCGGAGCAGTACCGGAATCAAACCTCCGTGCTCCTGCTGCATACTCAAGATGAGTAACATCAAACAGAAATGGATTCGATTGACCAAACCAGCCAGTGATCCGAGGCTCCAATTGATCGGCAATCTCTCGTTTGATATAGAGAAAGGCGATCCCTGGTATCCCCAATAGATACTTCTGTAAACCGGTGGCTAAGAAATCTATATCCATCTCCCTTACATCCAGCAAAACATTTCCCACCGACTGATAAGCATCCACAAATAGATAAGAACCCTTGCGATGAACGATTTCGGCAATCTGCTTCGCATCCTGCTGGAAACCGTTGTAATAGGTCACTTGTGGAATGGACGTAAGCAACGTGTTTTCATCGACCATACTTTCATATTTTTCTAAAGGAATTTGATTGTTCTCTGATGCAATAAACACAAGTTCAGCTCCCCGCGCCTGCTGTGATAACCAGACATGGCCAATGCAAGGAAAATCCATCTCCGTTACCACCACTTTATTGCGTTGATCAAAGCTTAAACTATTGGCAATAGCCGAGGCGGCGTGGGATACAGAAGATACCACTGAGATTTCATTGATATCCGCATTAATTAGCGTCGCAAAATCAGCGCGTGCTTCCTCGACAGTCTCTACCCATGCCTCCCACTCCATCCCATGTTCTTCCCAGGTCGCCATGTACTCCTGTACCGCTTTATTGACCGGATCGCTTAACGCGCTCTGAGAACAGGAGGATAGCTGAATCTGATTTTTCAAGATCGGGAAACGCTTTCTGAACTCTGTAAATGGATACTGCTGCATATTTCAACACTCCTTTATTAACTCCATTAAGATTAAACGCCCTTAATGACAAACCTCTCTTAAGAAATTCATTCCTCGCTAAGTAACAACTTCATGGTGTTCAAAACATACTCTATATCGTTTTCTGTCACCCAATAGTTCGTGACAAAACGTATATAATCACCTTGTCGACCGTCATTGGCTTTAATTCCCCTTACTAATAAAGCCTCAATGATACTTGACTGACTTCTACCGGTCTGAGCAATATTTGCAAAAACCATATTAATTTGAACGCGGGACAACTCCACGGTTACACCCTTAATCAGGCTTAAACCTTGCGCCAACAGCTTGGCATGCCGATGATCCACTTCTTGCCTAGCCGTCATTTTCTCTAAGGCCACGATACCGGCTGCTGCCAGAAAACCTGCTTGGCGAAGTCCGCCCCCCAGCATTTTGCGGTATTTACGGGCTCTGCCAATGAACTCTTTACTCCCTGCCAAGATCGAGCCTACTGGGGCACATAAACCTTTTGAAAGGCAAAACATCACTGACTCACAATACCTTGTTAGGTCTTTGACCTCGACCTCCAACGCTGCAGCAGCATTGAACACCCTCGCTCCATCGAGATGAACTGGAATACCCTGACTCGAAGCAAGCTTATGGAGCTTTTTCATGTCTTCTAAGGTATGTACTGTCCCTTCAGATGTGGCATTTTCTAGACATATTAATCCTGTAGTCGGAAAATGAACATTATTTCCCCTAATTAGGTTCTCAACTTCAGAAAATTTGAGTTTACCATCGACGGTTCCGGCTGTTCTTATCGTAACGCACGATAGCGCCGCTGCAGCGCCAACCTCTGCTTGGATGATGTGGCTGCAGTCTGCAGCAATAACCTCATCTCCCCTTTTTGTATGCGTCATAATGGCCACTTGATTACCCATGGTTCCACTTGCCACGAAAAGGGCGGCTTCTTTATTAACCATCCGCTCAGCTAAGGATTCTAACTTATTGACTGTTTCGTCTTCACCATAAACATCATCACCCACTTCAGCCTGAAACATAGCTAGTCTCATCTCATCGGTTGGTTGAGTTATGGTATCACTCCGTAAGTCGATATATCTGAGCATTAATTTCACCCCTATTCAATACAATCTTACGTTTATAACCGAGTTCTAAGATTGTATTAGTTTGATTATACCGTGACGACTATTTATATTCTGTAAAGTATGCTACAATTTCAATAAAATAATTTAATATTCTGAAAACTGTGAAGGGAGGTACAAACTTGAAAGAAGGTCTACTTTTAGAAAGTGAAATTTTTAGTCAACCTCGTTTTTTGAACTCTCCTTGGTTAGCTTGTAATATTGATTGGAGTGTTCTAAAACAAATTGGTATAAAAAAACTCTTTAAAAAGAATGCGATAATAAATTCCGATATTGAGCCATCACAATATATTTACTATATATCTCAAGGTAGGGTGCGTACCTCGGTTTTTACCGAAGCTGGCGAGGAAAAGATCATCATGGTAGTTGATGAAGGCAATATTATTGACATGCTTTCAGCCATCGATGATTTGCCTAATTATTTAGTATCAACCGCAGTGACAGAAAGTATCTTATACAGAGTCGAAAAAGAGGTTTTTCTTAAACTTGTCCATGAAGACATAGAAATTAGCAATAAAGTAATTTCAGATTTAACCAGTAAAATGAGAATTCTGATTACCCAGATTGAGGATTTAACGTTTATGACGTCGACTGCTCGAATTGCCAAATGCCTATATCGCCTATCTCACGAGTACGGGAGACCCTTCAATGATGGTATAAAATTAAACATAAAATTTACTCACCAGGAAATGGCGATTTATGCTGGAACTTGCAGGGTTACCGCTTCAAATATCTTGAAAAATATGGAGAAGGCTGGCATCATAAAAAGAAATGATGGATACGTAATCATTAAAGATATCATAATGCTTAAATACTATATAGAAAGCAATTACGGATGATACCGATCTGATAAGAACAAGATAGAATGCCCCTGTGGTTATAGATCTCCACTGGGGCGTTCTATGTTTTTGTTAACAAAGCCTGTCCATTTCAATCATTGAATAAAATAGTATAAGGCTTTTTTTACCAAATCCCCAATTTACTGTTTTTAAAGTGCAGTAGGGAGGCTACCAATCGGTAGCCTCCCTAAACGCCTAGCCTTATACTTGCTTCTACTTGGAAGTTCATCTTCTTTCATCTTAGCCAACCTATTATTTCTTTCCGATGTTCATAATCATCCCAAGCGCCATAATAACGCCGAAAATAATAAGGTAGAACAAGACTGCCTTGCCATGGGAATAACAGGCAGCAATCACCATGAAGACACAGGCGCAGATAGCCAGCGACGGCATGAGGAAACGTTTAAAACCGTTTAGAGACGTCTCTTTTACCATCATCATCATGAAGATGGGGATATACATCGCATAAATGGTTACGATGGGAAGTTCAGAACTATCAAAACTAAACGAACCGAACCAAGGGACCGCGGTTAGATTGGCGCCGAAGAAGTAAAGCAACCACATACCGCTCAGCAGCAGACCTAGAATCGAGGAATTTGTCGGCATATTGGTGTTAATATCAATACCTTTAAATACTTTTGGATTAGGACCCATATCTCGAGCTGCCAACGAGTAGAAACCGCGGGTGCAGCCCATCATCAAACCATTCAACGTTCCTAAGCAAGAAATGACAACGAATACGAACAGAATTGTACCACCTATGCTGGAGAATACCGTGGAAAACGCCAGCTTTGCTCCCGCTTCGCCGCCTTTCATCATAACGCTGTTACTAACAGCCCCAGCAAGTCCTAGATAATATAGGATGTATAATAACACAACAAACATGGTTCCAAAGGTAAGTGCCAAAGGCAGGTTTTTCTTGGCATCCTTCAGCTCAGCATTGATACTGGTGGCAATAATCCAGCCTTCGTAAGCGAAAGCCGTAGCAACAACAGCTGTAAAAAGCGGGTTGGCACTCGTCACATCTGCAATCGTACCACTCGTAAAGTTACTCACTAAAATGCCATTGCTTAGCCCGATGATAATCCCGACAACGGCCATCAGAACAAGCGGGACAATCTTAATGATCGTCGTAGAGACTTGGAACTGACCGGCTAGCTTTGGTGAAAGCGCGTTTAAAGCAAAGCTTCCAATCAGGAAAAAACCTGCAAGAGCCATTGCTTCACTGCCTACTATATTCCATCCCAGCAAGACACACGTGTATCGAGCAGAAACCCAGGCCAGGACAGAGGTTAGCGTTGGATAATAGATAGCAGCCATAAACCAACCAACAAAATAACCGTACTTACTGCCTAGAGCAACTTCAGCATAGTCAACAACACCATTCACTTTCTCATATCGAGTGGCCAGCGTTGCGAAAACATAAGCACAGACAATCATGATGATTCCGCCAATGCTCCAAGCCAAGATACCCTGAGGAAGATCACCTCCGGTAGCTTTTAATACCTTTTCCGCTTTGAAAAATACACCACTACCAATGACAATACCAATAACCATGGCTATCGCAGTTAATAGCCCATACTTTTTTTCCAGTCCGTTTTCCATCCTTAATTCTCCTCACTAGCTTATATTTCAAGAAACAAAACATTAATAAATGTACCATAATGTCCTGCAAAAATAAACCGCTAGTTTTGGAACTTCTTTTCTTTAACTAAATTGATGTGCTTTGACATAGTCTCCAGGGTTCGAGGATTGTTGATATTTTCTTCAAACTTTAATTATTACAGCATCCCCTTGGGCAAGTCCTCCGCAGATAGCGGCAGCCCCGTAGCCTCCGCCTAAACGCCTTAATTCATACGCCAGTGTACCTACGAGCCGAGCTCCGCTGGCTCCTACCGGATGCCCTATGGCAATAGCACCCCCGTTGGAGTTAAGCTTTTCTCTGATTTCTTTCACTTTTCCTTCATCAAAATCACCCAGAATTTTGCTGGATACCAGCGGTACAGCCGCAAAGGCTTCGTTAATTTCGATCCTTTTAAGATCGTCGACACTTAGATTTAACATCTTTAAGCCCTTTATGATGGCTTGGCCAGGTACTGTCGCGATGTACTTGGGTTTATCAGCCATACAGGCAATGGCAACTATTTCGGCCAAAGGGTGTAAACCTAACTCCCGCAGTTTACTTTCACTGATCAGAATTAATGCCGCCGCACCGTCGTTAAGACCAGGAGCATTACCTGCTGTCACAGTTGGACTCCCGTAAATAGGCAATAATTTTTTCAGACCTTCCAGCGTTGTATTCGCCTTGGGAAATTCGTCTTTGGCAAACACAAAAGTGTTATTTTTTTTATCTTTTGATTCGACTGGCATGATTTCTTCCTGGAATTTACCGGCTTTTTCTGCCTCTTGAAATCGTTGTTGACTGGTGAATGCCCAGACGTCTAAATCTTCTCTGCTCTCCCCATATTCGAGCCCAACTTCTCCGGCATCTACCGCCAACGGATTAAAATCTTTGTACTGCAAAGGGAAAATAGGATCTTCCAGCACAAAGTTTGCTAATTTCATACCCCAGCGCAAATTTCTGGCAATATGCGGAATTCTACTCATTACTTCGGCACCGCCGGCGATCACAATCTCCGCTTCCCGCAGGCGGATAGTATCATATCCTCTTCTGATAGCCTCTGTTGCGGAACAACAAGCTTTGTCAATCGTCGAAGACAGTACCCCTACAGGTAAACCTGCTTTAAGCAAGGCTTGACGTGCAATGACCGAGCCGGTAACGTCTTTGCACACGGACATTACGCAGCATCCCAAGTGTACCTCGTCAATCTGGTCTGGCTGAATATTATTGCGTTCAATAATTCCTTTGATCAGCATTCCTGCCAATGTATCAACTTCGATATCCTTCAAACTACCGCCAAAACTGCCAAAGGGTGTACGCATCGCATCCAGTATATAAACTTTTTCCGTCATAATGTTAAAATTCCCCCTCTGTTAGAGCCCCATCCCCCTGCTAACGATGAGTTTCATCACTTCAGACGTGCCGGCATAAATGGTATCGACGCGCGCATCCGTCCAAAGACGGGAAATCTCATAGCGATATCCCTTTTGGTTTTAACATAGAACGCCGAATCCCTTATTAGGCAAAGAATTCAGCGTCTTTACTTTCAGACTCCGGGTGAAATAATAGAGCCCTAAAGAGTTATTTCTCCAACGTATACCAACTGGTTATGTTGGGAATATGTTTTAGAGCCACCTCCGTAACCTTACTCATGGTCTCATTGACAAATTGCATTTCTGCCTCAGAGAGCTGTTCAAGTTTTATATATTCCTTGTTTTCCCACCAGTCATCTTTGGTTTTGACCACTGGATTTGATCCTCCCGGGAAGGCAAGCCAGTGAATTGGCGAACTCTTAAGAAAGGACTGCTTATGTTTTTCCAGAGGAGAAGAATCCCTGTTCTGCTTACGGCTAAAGTATATTAGTTCACCAGGAGGTCCGATAAGCACTGCTGTCCTAGCGGTGCAATCGGGCATATAGCCTACACTGGCGCAGACCGCTCCAATAGTAGCCATGGGCCGTGAATCCATTCGATATTGGTTCGCAGCCGCACAAGCATAGTCACAAGCTGCAGCCCAGTCCATCATCTTCCAGTGACAAGATGGACCTCCCCAAAGTGCTCCCATGCTTCCATTATCTTTAGCCCATTGGTTGAACGTGGCACACGATTCGAACCCGCAGGCTCCACAATCCCATGCTAACTCTGAACGGTCTAGTTTGGCTCCGATGAGCAGGCATACTAAAGGTGCCCGTTTTTCGCGAAAGTACTTCATGGTTTCATAATCAAACGCCATGACAGGTGAAATTGGGGCAATGCTGCCTGCTAACTCGATAAGCGGATCCAGATCGTCATCTGTAATGATTTCGGTCTGGATCTCTAGTACACCCGTAAGCTGTGGGGAACGATAAGCTGCGGCTGCCGCTAACTTGGTAACCTCCAAGACCGCTTCTCGTGCTGCCTGTTTGCCATCTAGTCTCATACTACTCCTCCTTTCCTTTTTTAGGGAATTGAACCCGATAGTCAAAATTAATTCCCGAGGCTGTTTGCCGAGTAACTGAAAAGTTCTTACGAGTGCTGTCAATCATCTTATCCATGTTTACAAGGTGATAGTCGATATTAATATCTTGATAAGAGTTCTTGGCTAGGGTTGCCATGGGAATACCGATGACTATGGCAGCCTTGGGACAGTATCCCAATTTCTGTCCGGCCAGACCGACGCTCATAAATGGTTTTGCATCCACCAGTAGGCTCTGGGCCATCCAGACGGCCGAACCCCAAGCATAACCAAGATCGTTTACCCTACAGGCACATAAGGGTCCTTTGATGGGCGTGCTACTTCTTTTGTCAGTGATGTCAATCAGCCCACCCTTAGTTTCACGCCTTTCATACAGAAAGGAACATCCTTGAGAACCGCCACAAAGCCCGCAATCTGCATCTAGTGGTGTTTCGTGGGCACGGTTGTTTCCCAGGAAGAGAATAACGTCTGATTCACGAACCATTACTGCTTCATTAAGAAACCTTTTTTTCCATGCAGCATTAAGATAAGCAAGTTCTTCCATCTTGAGGGCTACTTTTTCAAGTTCTTCCTGCCCATACACTAGATGTGCCCCAACTTGAGATACTCCTCCGGCAACAGGTGCAGTAAAGGCCGCATTCATACATAGCTTGGCGGCTAATATTGTAGCTTCTCTTCTCCGAGTATCTTGAGGAGAATGACGAGGCCACTCCTCGACATACTCCTCCCCTCGTAATAAATCGAATCTCTCCATGATTTCCCCTCCCGTAATTGAACGTCCCATGAGTACTAAATCATCGTTGAGAACCTGATTCGCTTATCTACTTCGTTAAGAGATGTACACACATGATGGCTGCATCACCTCCAATACTCCCGCCACCATTTTGAACGAGTCCCACTCTAGGTGAATTGACCTGTCTGGGACCCGCTTGACGACGTAATTGGATAACCGCCTCATGGATCATGGCTAAGCCGGTGGCTCCGACCGGATGCCCTTTTGACTCTAAACCTCCACTGGTGTTGATCGGAATGGTACCATTTATTTGCGTTTTGCCTTCCTCAAGATAGCGCGGAGCCTCACCTTTCTGACAAAACCCTAATTCTTCAAAATAGATAAACTCGGCAGGTGAAAAGGCATTATGAATTTCTGCAAAATCCACGTCCTCCGGTCCAATCCCAGCCATCTCAAAAGCTTCTCTTGCAGCCAACTGCGTAGCAGTCGGCATATTACGATTAAGACCGATTTCTGGATATCCACCAGAGGTCATACCAATTCCGGCAATCATAACCGAATTCGCCTTGTATTGAGCAGCAACTCTTTCGGAACATAAGATTGCAGCAGCAGCGCCATCGCCAATTGGGGAACACATGTAAAGAGTTATAGGGGAAGCAACCATTTTTGAATTGAGCACTTCCTCTACTGTCAATTCCTGTTGAATCTGAGCGTAAGGATTTAAACAACCGTTCTTATGATTCTTGACAGTAATCTTCGCGAACTGCTCTTTGGTGCACCCTGTCTCGAACATATACCGTTTCGCTTCCATCGCATAAAGCCCAGGCAAGAAAGCTCCCATGTTACCCTCAATTTCCAGATCAGTAGCGGAAGCAAGGGCTCTATTGACCTTGGCAGTGTCATTAATATACAGTTTTTCAAAGCCTACCGCCAAGGCAACATCGTAAAGCCCAGAAGCGATAGCTAACCACGCCTCGCGAAAAGCGGTTGATGAAGAACCGCAGGCATTGGGAGTATTAATAATTGGTATCCCCGCAAATCCGATATCCTTCATCACCACCTGACCTCTGACATCTTCCTGACCCGAAAGTAAGCCCTCCATCGAATTTCCGCAATAGATTACTTGTATATCCCGAGGACTCACCCCGGCATCCTTAATTGCCTTCCATGTGGCCTCCCGTGCTAGGTCTTTAATGCTTCTGTTAGACTGTTTTCCAAATTTTGTCATACCCACACCCATGACTACCGCTTGTCTAGCGAGCTTATTCATACCTTTATCCTTCCTGCTCCTTTGATCCAATCGTAAGACTCCCACTTCTTCAAGTGGGAGTGGGTCCCCTACTCTGCTTCGGTGGGGGTAGAGTCCCCCACCGAAGACTCGATGTTCAGCTTTAGCTGGACGAGTTCACTTCTGATAAATGGGTCTAAACTTGTAGCCTAATAAACTATTGCCATTCTCGTCTAATCGAATTGTCTCAAAAAACAACTCCATATCCATACCTATCTGTACTGAATCCTCATGAGCTTCACATCCACCAATGATGGAAAAAACCCTTACTTGTTCCGGTAAGTCTACTCTGCCCGTAATATAGGGTGCCTCAAAGCCTTGAGGTGCCATTTCGTTGACTGAGAAAGTATATAACTTCCCCTTTTTACTTAAAGGTATTTCTTCCATAGTGTTTTCCACAAGACAATTTGGACATATAGATCGTTTGGGGAATGTCACCAAGCTGCATTCTTGGCACCTTGAGCCGAGAAGATAGCCCTTTTCCAGAGACTCACCCGGTAGGACGAAAAGCCCTTCGGCAATGTTCTTTATTTGATCGTTCATCTATAACTGTCACCTTTTTCAATCATTCGAAGTCTGCACCCCGAACTTATTTCGGTGTAACCTTAAAGTTGCCACCATCTTCTCCATGAGCTAAATTGATTACCCATAAACCATTAATCGTAAAGATCACTTTTCATATAGCTTTTCTATTAACTGGGTCTTCTTGGTTGATCGGTCTAAAGAATTAAAGGGTACCCAATTAATGGACGGCCTAATCTTTAATTGCTTATGCATCTGTACGAGAATTTGGTGTTCTAAAGGCCCCAAGTCGCCTTCCCTGATTCCTTCCCCGTACTCAAGTTTGAGTTTTAACGGAGGAACAACTCGGGGAGGTCGCTGATCAAGAACGATTCTAAAGACACCACTGACCTTGGGAACGAAGGATTGGATGATTCCTTGTATTGCCGCCGGATAAACAGGGACCCCTTTTACCTTAAGCATGTCATCAGCCCGCCCTACTACTTTGTACCTCATACCCGATCGACCACAAGGACAAGGTTTGGTAAAGACTTGATGAATATCATTAAGTGTGAAACGTAGACTGAAAAAGAAATGTCCTGATTTTGGTTCGATGGGTGTAAAGACTGCTAAGCCAGTTGCACCATCCTCTAATGGGATTGACTCTTTGGTTTCCGGATCAACAAGTTCATAATAACAATAATCACCAGCTACCCAGTGCATACCTTGGTACACCGGGTGATCACAAGAAACGCCGTACCCGGCACCGATATCAAATACTTTTGCCCCATACTCACTTTCCAGCCTTGTTCTCAACTCCGGGATACCAGCTCCTGGCTCCGCCCCTAAAATAAGTGTTTTGAATCCTATATTTTTAATAGGTTCCTTCAAGACATCCTCTGCACGCTCAATTAAATGGATTGCTAACGATGGTGTTCCCGTAAAAACAGTAGGCTTAAAAGCTTTAAAAAATGTAAGCAAGCGTTCTGTACCAGCTTCCGCTCCCATAGGGATGATTGTAAGGCCAGGAACGCTTCTATACCAAAATAACTGAGGGGTTCCGGCAGCGTGCATACTTAAGCCAAAGCATAATGCCATACGATCACCTGGTCGAATTCCGGCTCTCCAAGCAATTCGCCCGAAAATGTCTGCAACCCGATCTAACCCACTTCTAAAAAGAGGATAGGGTGTTGGGATGCCAGTCGTTCCAGAGGTTGACGATAATAAGAAAAGATCGTTAAATCGCTCTTCACCAAACAAATCGCGATAAACTCGAGTCAGATCGAAGTCCCCTTCTTGCATTGCCCCACGGAAATCTTCCTGACTGATAATCGGTATCGCCCGCGCAAAATCCTCAAATGATCGAATATCCTCAGGTTTAACACCTGCTTTATCCATCCGACGCCGCTCAAATGGGACCTTCTCATAAAAAAAACGAATTGCTTTCTGAAGACCTTCCCACTGGATTTCCCTCATTTTTGGAGTGTTTAATATTGGCTCGACTTCCATATCGAAATATGTTTGCTCGGCATCCAAAAAACTACACCTCCCCAACTATAGAAATACTCATCCAATGCTATACGGTTAAACTTTGGCAGTGGAATCATTAATTTAATCAACCTTTAGTAATAGCCTTCATGACAAATTCGCAGACCATCGATGCCACTACATCCGGCGGAAATCTCTCCCCTCCTTTAAACCACTTATAGGGCCAAGTGCAAGTTCCTAAAATTATATGCGCCATAACAGTTACATCCGAGTCTATAATAAAGCCCGCTTCAATCCCTTCCGAAAGCAAATTTTTGAAGACATTTAAATACTCTTCCTGTGTTTCTTTAATAATTAAGCTTTCCTGCGAATCGAGCGACCGAATTTCATCATGAATAACTGCAACATATTCGGGGTTAGTTAAAACAGTGAGGGTGTGATCATAGACAGCCTGACGAAGTTTTTCGTAAACTGTAAAGTTTGAAGCTTCTACATTTCTAACGGTCTGATACAGACGAAAACCGATATCTTCAACTAAAGTATGTAACAATTCTTGTTTGCTCTTAATGTGATAATACAGACTAGCCTTTTTGATTTCCAAATCATAAGCTATATCCTCCATTGAGGTAGCTTCATATCCTTTTTGGTGGAATAGCTTGAGCGCCGATTTTATAATATCGTTCTTATCCATTTATATCTTCCTTCCCTAGCTGCCTACCTACCGTTCGGTAGTTAACTAATTGTAATATTCAGACTATTGTTTGTCAAGGGTTAAAAAGAGCCTTGCACCACTTTATATTAATAGCTAATAACAATGATTAGTAATACTTGATGAAGTTTCAGCCAACTACATCCTCGGGAGGACAGCGAGTCCGCTCGGTATCATCAGACATTCGTCGACATGCTCAAGCATCGCCTTGAGCAGTACCGGTTTGTAGGAGAAACTCATATCCATGGTCTTGACCATATCCATAAACTTGTCTTTCATATTGGCAAGGGTAATAATGTCCCAACTATACAAACTTCAAGTAGGTTTCTGCTAAGATATTATTTCTCATTGGCACAAACAGTTTGCTTTCTAAGTCCTGAGCATAGTATTTAACCCCATTAATTCTAACCGTGGAAAGTTTCAACATACGACATTTTTTAACAAAAAAAAGAATTTCTGTCTTGCGGACTTTCCGGCAAAGAATCTCTTTTGGGGTAAGAGTAGATCATAGGTTTTCCAGATCGTTCAGGCCTTCAGATAACTCCTTTTCCGGCCAGAGCATTCATTGCACTGCAATAGGCGGGAAAAAATTAAGGCGTCCCTCACAGGACTGCCTTAAATAAAACAGCAAATTATTATTTTTAGCTTATTGGATTCCTAAGTGCTCCTTTAAGGCTTCTTGGAGAATGGATGAGAACTTGACATTATGTTCTTCTGTGCTCTTACCTTCATTGAACCTTTTTAGTCTTTTGCTAAATCTAACAAACCATTACCTTCCAAGCACTTTGGATTACCAAGAGCATTTGTTCTCTTTATTAATTGAGCATAAATTTCATTTTCCGATAAGGTTCTTTCAAATTCTTTTTCACATTGTTTAATAATTAATGCAGATCCTCCCGAAACGTGTGGTGTTGCCATTGAAGTCCCTCTCAATGTTGCATATCCTCCACCTATATATGTTGACAAGATTCCATCTCCTGGGGCAACCAAATCTACATTCTTATTTGAATTACTGAAACAAGCTATTTTTTTATTTAAATCAACTGCACCCACTTCTACAACTTCTTGATATGCACCTGGGTAGTCTAACTCATCTGTTTGGGGGCTACAATCTCCACCATTACCAGCTGCACAAACGACTAATATATCGTTATTCACTGCATTTTTTACAGCCTGGTGTAGTTCTGAAACATCTTGAGGTCCTCCTAAAGACATTGAGATTACTCGTGCTTTTTCTCCACTAGGACCTCTCCAGTTTACCGCATAATTAATCCCATTTATAATCCACTCATATGCCCCCGATCCATTACCTGCAAGAACTTTTACAATGAGTAGCTTGGCTAATGGTGCTACTCCTAAAACACCTATATTGTTTTCTGATGCCGCAATTGTACCTGCTACATGAGTACCATGCCCCACATTATCAGAAAAGTTATTAGGATCATTATCATAATCTGTAGTAAAATTGCGTCCGCCAATAATACGATCTTTCAAATCTACATGATTGGTTTGGCATCCTGTATCTAATACAGCAACTACAATGTCCTTACCCTTTTCACTCTTATCCCATGCCGTTGGGGCGTTAACAAGTTTCACACCGGCAGGTATTTCAGTAAAAGTAGCCTCGGCAGCAATCGATAATACTTCATAAGGAATTAATTTTACGTCATTATTATTTAATTCATTTGAATAGTTATGACTCATCTTTCTTCACCTCAAAATCATTTTATTATAAAACTCCTTCCCCCCAATCGATCTAGTTTTCTTAGATAACGATAGTATTTCCCTCCTTTTCTGTGGTGTCGACTTGACATGGGACCATACGTCGGATGCTTCAATGGGGCGAGGGAAAATGCTCATTTGACGTATTCGCAATGATTACGTTACTAAAATGTTACCCTAGGGTCATTCCTGTGCTTTTGACGGCAGTCAGTTTCAGACCCCAGGTAGATAAGATCTAGGGTAACTCCATAAAGATTAATAAGTTTCGATAATAAATTGTATTCTATCTGACCAGAATCAATCTCCAATTCTTTTATCGTCTCAGTTGATACTCCACAATATCTGGCAACCTCATCTTCCGCATACCCGCAGGAAACTCTAACAGCGCGCATGGTAAATTGCATAATTTCAAACCTCCGCTCGTACCAGTAGGACTTTGGTCCCAAATTGTGCGATTCATTTAGGCAATTCCAGCATATACCAGCTTGGTTGTCGAAATCGTTAAAATATTGTCAACTAAAACCTTATTTCTTGGACGATCGGTACAGTAGTCGCCTAATGTGTAATAGCAGGAATTTCGCCTTATAAAGGATTTCCCACGAGTGTTGGGAATTAAATCTCATTACTATTATTATTTTTAATTCTGTAATACCAATGAAACAGGCGACATAATTTTGATATTGCATGCAAAAAAAAGATAAGGAAATATCCTTATCTGTGCGGGCAAGGCAACCTTACCGGTTGGTGAGAAGTAGCTCGGTTTGGCGCTGGCTACTTTTTACCTGTCAAGAAAAATAATTTACCTACTAATTGCTTTTATCACCTCCACGATTAAAACTAGTAAACTTACTAGTAATGAACAGGATCCGATCGCAATCATCATCGTTTCATATGTTTTCATGAGCCCAGTTCCTCCCTTCAGAGAGAAATTGGTTGCTTACCCGCAAAACGCGATATTTAGTTCTATTACAATATATACGGTTATCATACCGTTAGTCATTTTTCCGGAAAATAAAGTCGTCAGTAAGAGGTGGCATAATTTGCGATCATCCGGAAGAATAATAACTCATCAACTAACTTAAAACTGCAAATCAAAAATAATATAAAGCGACATGACTATAGTAAAAGCTGATAATTTTAAGTTTTCCTTGGGTGTCCTCTATTCACCCTTGCTAATCGCCATGTAATCTTGAACCTCTGGTTCAACTTGTTTGTCTCAATATTATTCCGATTTAATCGGATAGTCAACATATATTTTCACCTAACCTACTATTTATTATTCATAAAATCGGATATACTCGGAATAGAATATTCTTAGACTTTGGAGGGAATTATGTGGCACGCAGTAAGTATACCGAGGTTGAGCTTGGCATGATCGCAGACATTTCTGTCAACCTCAAACAGATCCTACACCTTAAAGGTGTTAGTCAAACCGATCTAAGCAATAAAACTAAATTACCAACAAGCACAATATCAGACTACGTGAATGGAAAAACATTAATTCCCCCTGGTAATCTACAAAAGATTGCCGACTCATTAAATGTCTTAAAGTCTGACATAAATTCATCATTTAAGAAAGCTCAGTCATATAAGTCTATCCCCCTTATCGACAGGATCTATGCTGGTGAAGGATTACTGGCTGAGCAGAATGTTGAGGGCTATATCCATTATCCATTCCAAGATAGTCGTCAACCAGACTATGCCTTGAGGGTGAAGTATGACAGCATGGTCGATGCCGGTATCGAGTCTGGCGATATTGTCTTCATGCGTTATGCGCAGTGGGCAGAATATAATGGTCAAATCGTGGCCGCACTCATCAACAATGACAAAGAGGGAACCCTGAAGCGTATAAAATGGTCGGAAGGATCACCACAAATAAAGTTAATGCCTGGAAATAGCAAGCATAAAGTGATTGAAGTTCTGCCAAATCAAGTGCGAGTGTTCGGGGTTTATATGGGTCACTTCAGACCAGAAAATCATCAAGAAAACAGCTAAGGGCTGAGATATCATTTCAGGGTAATGGATATATGCGGATGAATTTGTACTCAACAAAAAAGGGCCTCCCTTGTAGAATAAGGGGTTGCCTTTTTGAGTTGAAACTTTAATTTAATACACAAAATCGCAAGTTTTTAGCACACTATTAGCATATAAATCAGCAAATTTTTAGCAGGAAAATAGCCACGACTTGGCAGTTCACACTACGCCAAATCGTGGCTATTCCAATTTAGTAGGGTAGGCCCCTTTTCGATTTTCTTTATACGCATTTTAAGAATTGGACTAAACCGCTATCGCGGTGGTTAAGCCGTCGAAGTTTGTGGATACACTTCAATCTGTACAAAATTTAAGTGATTCTACTTTTCTCAGTTCAAAGTACCTTAAACTTGTTATGCAGGTCTACTGCTAATAAGTTTAAGGGGAATGAAGCATGGAAAACAAGGAACAAATTTTACAACGGATGAAAGAAGACATCCTTCTTCGGGGACTGTCAAAGAACACACTGGAGAGCTATACCTTAAATGCTCGAACTTTTCTTGAGTATTGTAACCGTCCGGCGGAACAGCTAAATGAACATGACATCCGTAGATTCTTGTGGTATTTGATTAACGAGAAAAATGTTATGCCTGGAACTGTGAATTGTTACAGTGCAGCCATACGGTTTCTCTTTGCAGTTACGTTTAACCGTACTCTTAATTATCTTCAGATACCTCGTCAGAAAAAGCGCAAAACACTTCCGGAAGTTTTCTCAATTATCGAGAGTTGCAAAAACTTAAAGCACAAGGCAATGCTGACGATATGGACAAGAAGAAAATAAATAATTCTTGTGAGGAGGAAAAGGATATGTCAACTGCATTAGACAATAAAAAAATCACTCTACAAGAAATGTTGGATAAAATAAGCTCAAAATCAGATGCCTTAACGGGTAAAAAAGGTATGATTGAATTAAATCCCGACAATCCTCTTCATAAAGAGTGGTTTGAAGATGACAAGTATAAGGGGCAATAAGGACTAATGTCTGAAAGACGAGATATTTACACGGCTATTATTTATTATCGTGGTCAATTGGGAGCTTCTAAACCCTAACTCTATCAGCGGAGCAATGAATTCTCTAGTGCCAATTTCCCGTTTCAATAAGGGCGAAGCCAATAAAATCTTTGAGGAAGTCCGTGAAACTGGCTTTAAAATTGTTCTAAAGAACAACACTCCTACCTGTGTTCTGCTCACACCAGAAGCCTATGAGCAAATGCTTGAAACAATTGAAAATTACCGTTTGCTTGTAGAAGCTGAAAAACGGCACGAACCTAGCTGGTTACTGCAAGATTAAGCTGTTAAAGCTTGGGTTACGGGTAGTGTACAAGGTCGTGCGGGAAAACAACATCATGAAGATTGTTGTGGTTTCCACAAGAGCTGATGATGAAGTATATATTCTGGCCCAAAAGCGTATAGAGCTATAAAGAAAACGTCCGGTCTCCGGGCGTTTTTATGTTGGAGCGTCTGGCAAAGAAAGTTCTGCAACGGAATAAAGAGCTGCCTTGCCTGCAAGCTGAACCCGCCCGCCGTTCACACGGCAATATAGGGTTCCACCGCGACGGGAAGCCTGTCTGGCTACTAACTCTGCTTTTCCTAATTTATCGGACCAAAGCGGGGCAATATGGCAATGTCCTGAACCGCAGACCGGATCTTCAGGCACACTCAGCTTAGGCGCGAAGCTGCGGCTCACACAGTCATATTCTGTGCCTTTCGCAGTAAGATGAAGTAAAAGACCAGACAGCAGTTTAGTTTTCTCCAAATCAGGATGCGCCGCCTTAACCTGTTCTTCATTTTCCAGTATGCAAACAAGATCACGATCAATCCATGCTTCCAAAGGACGGAAGCCAATGATTTGCTCCATCTGATCTGTTACCTCTATAGGTTTTAGCTGATAACTGGGAAAATCCATCTCATACAGGTCATCTTTTCTATTAACAATAAGTTCACCGCTTAAAGTCTGGAAAAAAACTTCCGTCATGGATGTATCCACATAATTCATCAATACAAATGCAGTGGCAAGTGTAGCATGGCCACACAGATCAATCTCACCACCAGGGGTAAACCAGCGCAATCTATAACTCTTTCCTTCCTTAACAGTAAAGGCTGTTTCGGAAAGATTATTTTCAATCGTAATCGCCTGCATTAGTTCATCCTTTAACCATTTTTCCATTACACATATAGCAGCAGGATTACCTTCGAACAGCTTATCAGCAAAAGCATCAACTACATATTGTTTCATAGCTAAAGCCTCCTTGTTTTTTCATTTATCTTTTATTTGAGATATACAACTGCTTCAATCTCGCAGAGAATGCCAAGCGGAAGCTGCCTGACAGCGACGCACGTTCTGGCCGGCTTGTATATAATAGTTCGCATAAACTGCATTGAAAGTAGAAAACATTCTTTTTCATCCAATACCCTAAAACAATATAAAAAAAGTTTCAACTTATCACATACTTCAGCTAATCTATTTTTCTTTGAAGCGTCCCTCAAAATCAAGTCCTGTTTAGTATACGTTTTTATCATGATAACTCATTTTGCAATCATGCATATTATGATTTATAAGACCATTTTCTTAAAATCACCCTATGTCATCTATATTTTCGCCTATTTTTAAGGGGCAAAAACCGGCTTTTTTTTGCCCAATTTTTGCCCCAAAATCGTCTCCAAACCACAACATCTTGTGGTCAAATTCTACTTTTTGTCCTCAGAACCACATTTCGTCATCAGAATTATCGTTTCTACATGCGCCGTCCAAGTAAACATATCAACCTAAATGGAATCTAATGATGTAAACATGCTTCCTATCCTAATTCTACTGCACAATAAGTCTTTAAAGTGAGGAAAAGTCCGGCTCTCCATATACTAAGGGTAGCATCCGTTTATGAGCGGTTTTCGTATAGGCAGTACGGATAGCTGAGATAACCTCATTCGGACCCTCTCCTGTCCGTATGAATTCATCAATCGCCGCATAAGTAATGCCCATTTCACTTTCATCCGTTTGGCCTTCCCAAAGTCCGGCTGATGGCGTTTTTTCAATGATTTCTTTAGGAATTCCTAAAGCCTTGCCGAGTTCCACAACTTCCGTTGCCGTGAGATCAGAGATAACGCAGAAGTCATACGCGCCGTCACCATACTTCGTATAGTAGCCCATGACAGCTTCCGAAAGATTGTCCGTACCGGCAACCAAGTAACCCTTCGCTTGAGCCAATGCATAAAGTGTTGTCATGCGAAGTCTTGGCTTGATATTGGCAAAGGCCATAGGGGTAATAGTTTCATCCATGCTGTTTTGAATACTCTCGGATAGTTTAGAAAAACTCTCTTCAAGAGGAACTTCAACCGTTTCAATGCCTAGTTTTTCTGCAACTTTAAGCGCATCAACTTTATCGGTATCTCTGCTGTAGCACGGCATAATCACGCCCAGGACATTATCCGTGGCCAGTTTGCATAAGGCGGCGACAGTATTGCTGTCTTTTCCGGAAGACATTCCAATGACAAGGCCTTTAGCTCCGGTTTGATTCAAAATTTCCCTAATCCATTCAACACGACTCTTAATTTCTTCATTCCAATTACGCATTAAAATCCCATCCTTTCAAAGTTTCCTCTAAGTAAAAGTACACAGGTTCCGGTACAAGGTAACGGACACTCTTCCCTGCTTTAAGTAAATCACGGACATGGGTCGAGTTACCATCGTTTCGCACATAGTCATCAGGAATCAGAAAGCTATCCAAATTTACGAGGAGCGAAGGGTTTTTTAGAATCATCTTCATAGGGTCGTCTCCATTTCGAGGGATAACGATGAAATAATAATCGTCCATTAACTTTTGGAAATCGTCCCAAGTATCGATAAATCTCAGGTTATCCGTACCCATGACAAAGGCGATTGGATACTTAGGATACTGCTTTTTGAGTATTTTTAGTGAATCGATAGTATTGAGTAAAATCGGAGACAGTGTTTCAATCTCTGACACTTCAAATTTGGGGTTCGCTTCACAAGCAAGTTTCAGCATCTCTACGCGGTCCTTGGACGGTAGTAGCCCATTCTTTTCATAAAGGTCGCTTACGGGTAGAAAAATAACCTTCTCGATATCATAGATATTGGTGATTTCCTCAGCAAGAGCTAAATGAGCATTTGTTACAGGGCTAAACGAACCGCCAAAAACTGCAATTACACGTTCCATCATACTCCCCCTTAAGCAATGCTATTAAGATTTGGATTATCGCAAGGCCCACGGCCAACCTTATGCATTTCGACCCATGAATCGTCGATTTTGACTCGGACAATATCCGATGTAAAATCATTATTGGTCTCATCCGAATTCTCCAGAAGTGACGACCCAACTCCGTAAATATCAACCGGCACCTCAAGTTCCTCAAACATTGTTATTTTCTTGGCATTAAAGCCACCAGTGACTATTATCTTAATCGCTTGACACCATTCTTTGGCGACAAGGATAGCATCAAAAGGAATATCCCACTGCTTAAAAGCAGCATTAATCGCGTTGCGCAGTGCCCATATTAAACGAGGGTTTACGCCGCAGTCTAATTTCTTATCACCAAAGGGAGGAATTGCTTTATCCCGCATGTTCCCTGAGGTATCTGGGCGAACGCCAAAGAGTTGGTATTTTCGGGCTTCTTCTTTGTTCCCTTCTTTTAAGAGACTCCAATACTTGTCAAACATCCTTTTCATCACTGATTGGGAATCACCAATACAATCGTTATGGAAGTCCACAAGGGCAATTCTAGGGATTTCAAGAGGCATAATCCGACAGAACTGCATCATCGTCTCAGCTGTATCCCCCAAAAAGGCAGCGATTGAAGCGTGGGCAATTGTACCTCCGGCTTTCCCGCCCCACCAATCAGCTTGGTCATCCGTAGAAACAAAGGTTTTGGATTTCTTACCGTATTTGTCGTTGTATGCTTGGACCGCCAGTGAATAGGCATATCCATGAAGTGCTTGCATTTTGTAATGAACGAAACGTGCCGGGAAAAAGAGAATGTCTTTCCCCTTAGCAGCCTTCAGGACGTTAAAGACGTTGGTGGCTACCCGAGTTGCCTCAGAAAGAACCCCGAGTATAGGAGTTTCTAATAGTGCGAAATAACGATAGACTCCTCTTACTTTCAGTACAGGCTGTACGCTCATGGGGTCGCCGTCATAGGTAACAAATGTGCCATCTTCTACTGCTTCGACTTCAAGCGTATGATACATATTAACGAAGTTGCCATCTTCGTCATAATAACCGGTACATTCTTTCAGAATAGTCAGGGCCTCGTCTACCCCAGCTACTAGGCTGTAGGGTTTACGTCGAGTAAAGAATTGCATTTCAACAACAATGTCGCCGTTTTTCACCTGAGCTAATTTATCTTCAGGAATTTCCTTAACTTCACATTTCCCTTGAAACCTATAGCCTTCTTTTGAAACGGTTTCAAGTATCTTTACAATATTCAGGAAGTACGCATCGGAGTACCAACCCTTTCTCATGCGCTCTGTGTCAATCTTAAAAATTTCAGGGGCTAAACGTTGTCCATTAAATACACTCATTTCTCTCCACTCCTTTTATTTAACTAATGTTGAAGCGAGTTTAATACCATTTGACGATATGTACATAAGGCCAAGCATCTGATAAAAATCACCATCATGGGTCCCTGGAATATCGAAGGTTTCTACGCCTTTTGTTAAAACGATTACCGAAGAATCCTTATTCTTTCTGTCAAAATCAGCTTGAGCTGTTAAAGCGAAGGAAGAGACACATATATCGGTACAGTCACCGACAACAAGGAATGTGTTGATATCAGGATGAGCATTTATCCATTCTTGAAATTCTTCTTCGAGATAACCATTGATCGAGTTTTTATCGAAGACTCTACAGTGGTCTCTGAATTCATCCACAATTTCTGATTCCTTAGAGTTAAAACCGCAGTGTATTGGATAGCGTTTGTATTCGGGGCTTTCTTTCGTATGGCTATCGGCAAGGGCCAAGATTGGGATACCACAGTCGATACAAAGTTGTATGACCCTCCCTATTTCAGATATAAGTCCTTCGATCCGAGGACTGTAAAGTGCCCCTTCTTTAGCAAACCCTTTAACCATATCGATGACAATGAGTACTGTTTTCTTTGGGTCTAACTCTTTAATGGATAGTTCATCTAAATTGTTAAGAACATCAACTTGTTTGCTTAGGACTTGATTAGCAAGTCCTAAAAAATCACGTTTGTTAAACACATTAATTCCCCCTCAACAGTTTTTCACTATGGAGCCAAGCTCTACGCGGATATGACCTTCTTTGTTAAAACCCATCTTCTTCATCCCAGTTGGGGTTAAATCGATAAAGTTCTGCTGGCTTATAGGCTTTACCCTTCTGGTATTCATTTGTACCAATGACCATCTTTTCAATTTTTTGACGAAAGTTCGCCTTATTAAGCTTCTTCCCGAGAATCACTTCATACGACTTTTGCAATTCGCTCAAAGTAAAAAGTTCCGGCATCAATCCAAAGGCAATATCTGTATACTCAAGCTTGTTCCGCAAGCGTTCAACACTGTACTGAATAATCCGAGAATGATCAAAAGCAATTCCGTTTTTTTCAATGACATCTCGCTCATATTGGATGGTTGTTCCTTTCACAATTTTCGTAATCAGGATAACCGCACTTAGCGTTTCATCGTTGCTTTCAAGTTCAAGTAAAACCCACTTTTTCTGGACAAAGCCGTCGCCTGTCAAAATCTTTTCTTTTTTAAAAACTTTATCTCTCACGGAATACCACTTAGCTTCCGCTGCGTCATCCCCTGCCTGAATTATTACCTTCGTAGAATCAATCAGCGCCATATAAGAAACACTAATCACTCGGGTCCTTGGGTCACGTTTAACTTCACCCCATGTATAAAGTTGTTCCATATATGAACAATCAAGGTTTGTTTCCTCTTTAAGTTCTCTGACCGCTGCATGGTCAATATCTTCTTTTGGATTTACAAATCCTCCGGGTAATGCCCAATGGCCTAAGAATGGATGCCCACCGCGTTTCACCAAAAGAACCTGCAATTCTTTATCAGGTAAGCTTCGTTTATTAACTTCCTCTTCACTTGTTATCGTAAATATTACCGTATCCACAGTAACCGAGGGCCGTTCAAATACACTGGCATCATAGTTGGCTTGAAACTCAGCTTCAGTTAATCCGTTTTTATCCTGAAGACTCATTGAAATCTCCCCTTACTTAGTTATGATATACGACTAACTATGTTAGTATTATTTTAATACTAAGTGTTTCGCGTGTCAATAGTTAGCATTAAAAAGATACTAACTATAAGAAGCAGCCTGAAAAGTTTGACCGGATTCACAAGTACCATTCTTATCCGTATCAAAGGCTTTCAGGCTATCTGAGTCTAGGTAATTCTACGTTGCATAAAACAACAATAATTAAAGGCAATAAGCCTCCACAAATATTTAAAAAATGTAGAGACTTATTGCCTATAATACCTGCATACCAATAGGTTTATGAATTAATAGTTTTTATCAGCGTAACCAACCCAGCCGCCTTCTTTTACAAGTGTCTTGTCAAACTCGCCGACTATGAAATCTAGTTCTTCGGATTGGTCTGATGAAGTTACAATAATCTTATTTTTATCAATGTCGATTGTTATTGAAGTGTCTTTCCCCGCGTAGTGCTCAAAAAGATAGCCCATCTTATCTGTTGGTAGTTCTATGGCGAACATACCGCAATTATACATGTTCTGTCTGAATATTCTAGCGAAGCTTTCAGCAATCACTACATTGATTCCATTCACTTCTAACGCCCATGGAGCATGCTCTCTGGAAGAACCACAACCAAAATTGGCTCTTGTTACAAGCACAGCTTTGTCCTTAATATCTTCTTTATTATTAAATCCAGTAAGAGACAAATCCTCCAATAAATAAGGTTTCAATGCCTCTTTAGCGATTTCAGTAAGATACTTTGCTGGAATGATTTCATCGGTATTGATATCACTTCTATCCAAGAATAAGACTTTTCCGCTAAATTCTTTCATTTTTCCCTCCGATATTTTACGCTTTATACAATTGTGAATTTGATATTTTTCCTTCAATCGCTGAAGCTGCAGCAGTAGCAGGACTCATCAGATGAACTGTACCGCCCTTTCCCATTCTGCCATTAAAATTTCGGTTTGTTGTAGAAGCACAGGCTTCACCATTAGCAAGCACCCCATTACTCATGCCAAGACAAGCTCCGCATGTTGGGTTTGTAACGCAAAAACCAGCGTTCTGGAAAATCTCAAGGATGCCTTCTTTTAAAGCCATGGAATAAATATCCGGAGTTGCAGGGCTTACAATGGCACGAACGTCATCACTTATTTTTTTGTCCTTAAGGATACTGGCAGCAATTCTCAGATCTTCTATACGACCATTGGTACAACTTCCTATATAAACCTGGTCAATTTTTGTACCTGACATTTCATTGACTGTTTTTACTTGGTCTGGTTTGAACCCGAAAGTAACCATTGGTTCTAAATTCGTAACATCATATTCATATACTTTTTCATAGGAAGCATCCGTATCCGAAATCCATTTTGAGTATTCAATCAAAGCGTCTTCCTTTGTGTGAAATTCGTCTTTAATGAATTCCCATAGGTATTCGACTGTTGTCATATCCGGGTAGCATATTCCGCAAGTGCCTCCGGCTTCAATTGCCATATTGCATAATGTCATACGTGATTCCATTGACATTGCATCGATAACCGGTCCAGTAAATTCTATGACCATGTTTGTTGCACCGTTTACAGTCAGTTCTTTAATAATAAAAAGTATCAGGTCTTTTGCATAAACACCTGGTTTTAAGGTGCCATTAAGCACAAATTTAATGGTTTTCGGAAAATGGAAGGCACATACACCCTTAAGTATACCTACTTCAAGGTCAGTCGTTCCGACACCTGCAGCAAAAGCTCCAAACGCTCCATGAGTACATGTGTGCGAATCCCCCATAATAACTGTATAACCCGATCTTACAAATCCTTTTTCAGGGAAGATCGCATGACAAACACCATTTCTTCCGATGTCAAAAAAGTCTTTTATACCATGCCTTTTAGCCCAATCGCGTAGTATCTTTCCCTGTTCAGCAGTTTTAGAATCTTTGGCAGGTGTTACATGGTCTATGACAGCTTTTATTTTCGTGGGATCAAAGACTCTGTCCATTCCCCTTGCCATAAGATCCGTGATTGCAATCGGTGTGGTAATTTCGTGACAGAAAACCCTGTCCAATTTTAAAACGTGGGTATCAGGAAACGGCATGTTTACCCTGTGTGCATCAAATATTTTCTCAGCTATTGTTTTTCCCATCTTCTTCTCCTTGCATATTTTTATCGAAATCTCAAAATTTGTGCTGAGGGTATAAACCTTCTTCCCCATTTTATAATAAATTCTTGGAGGATAAAAGGATAATATTATTCCCATTTATTACTCTTCTTAAACTTGCAGTGATTTAAGGCTTCTTAGCGAATAATTCTTATGGTATAAAATACTGCTAAGGAGAATCTATAAAAGAAGGCTCAGTAAGGATTAAAGAAAGGTAATCTTAGCTGTGTCTAGTGCTGGAAAAATCTTACGCCAAACTTGGGATTTATTTTTGAAAGTTCTAATTTGCCATTTAATATCCACTTAAACTTTACAAGCCACCGTTTTACTGTGAACGGTGGCTTGTTGTTTTCACTTTTTTAATCGCTCATTAAATCACAACAAAAAGACTCAACTGATCACTTTCCGGAATTCCCTTAAAGCAGCCAAATTTTCGAAGTGAATCTATAGTAGCATTCCCGATCTTAGCCCGTTTCTTCACATCCTCTACGGAATTGAAGGGCTTTTCTTGGGCTGCGTTGTATAGACCTTCGGCTGCCACCGTTCCCATGCCGGATATGCTGTTGATAGGCGGCCTTAAGCCCTCCTCCTCGAGCAGGAACTTTGTGGCATGGGATTTGTATAAATCAATGGGCAGGAATTTAAAGCCCCTTTCATACATTTCCAAAACCAATTCCAAGTCATCGTACATATCCTTATCTTTAGGGGTGGCAACGTTACCCAGCTCCTCAATTTCCTTCATTTTAGCCTTAACCTTTTCTTTGCCGAAGATCATAAATTCAGCGTCAAAGGCCTTTGCTCGAATGGTGAAATAGGCTGCGTAATAAGCCTGGGGTATGTGCACCTTAAACCAGGCTATGCGGAAGGCCATCATGACATAGGCAGCAGCATGGGCTTTAGGAAACATGTATTTTATTTTTCGGCAGGAATCGATATACCATTCCGGGACCTTATGCTCCCTCATTAAAGCTTCATATTCGGCCCATTTTTCAGGGTTCGCTAAAGCCTTTCCTTTACGAACCAGCTCCATGATCTTAAACGCCGTATTGGGCGGCAGGCCCTTGCTAATCAAATACGTCATAATATCATCCCGGGTGCAGACGGCTTCACTTAGGGTCACGGTTCCCGCATCGATTAAGTCCTTGAATTACATCCGAGAATATGCTGAAACAGGGGCTGTTAGATTTAAACCCGATGTGAACACAAAAGTATTTTTGCCGAGCGAGGAAGCACTTGTCTTAATAGAAGCGGCATTAGCTACAACAAAGTTAAAAGATGGTTTTAACTACAAGCTACATTCAATCATGCGGAAATTTTTCAGTTTCATCGAAGACAAACATTTGAGCGCAGACGATATATCATCTGATGTTATCAAAGAATTCATTTGCTTTGCCCATGACAGTAATTCTGGAAGCATGGGATACGTTATTTATTCTTTAAGAGTCCTACTTAATTACCTGAGGTCAGTTGAGGCAATAGACCTCAAGTTTGATTTTAATTACTTTGCACCTAAATCAAACCCTAAAAGAATTATTGCAGCATTCTCTAAAGAAGAAATTTCAAGAATTCTAACAAAGATTAACACAACTGCATCCATTGGCAAACGTAACTATGCTATCATCCTACTGGCATGTGGAACCGGTCTTCGTGGAATCGACATTGTGAAACTGAAACTTTCAGATATCGATTGGAAATCTGGCGAAATAAGCATAATTCAAAGCAAAACTGGGAAGCCAGTAAAGCTTCCAATCAATGGTCAAATTAGTAATGCCATAGCTGATTACATTTTAAACGGTAGACCAAAGTCAAATTGTCTAAATATTTTTTAAGGGAAAATGCACCTTTTGTTGGCTTAAAAGGAACATCAACCTTAGATGGAGTCATTGAAAACGCTTGTCTTAATGCTGGAGTTACTAAAAAACCATATCGTTCTTTCCACAGTTTACGAAGAAGCTTTGGAACCTGGATGGCAAAGGAAGAAGTGCCGATCACAACTATTTCCCAAATGCTTGGACATGCTGATATGGATTCAAGTAAGCCCTATCTTTCCTTCGACGAGAAGCAGATGCTTGATCTAAAGGAAGCCATTGGCTATAGCAGAGTTACGTATCAACCACATATAAAAGAATTCATTGTGTTCTGCGGTAATACCTACCCTGAGGCTGTCTGCGTTACCAAAGAAATGGTGGACACATGGCTTCAACAGAAACAATTTCAAACGAATGCAACTCACAATTCTGCCATTTCAAGGCTCAGAGCATTCACAAAGTATCAGGCTGCCATTGGAAAGGATACTTTTGTGCCCGGAGAAGAGTATTCTGTCAAAACGGTACACTATACGCCATATATCTTTACTGATGTTGAATTACGAAAGCTATTTAAAACTTTTGATACCCTACAGCCCCATTTTGAAGCTCCGGAAAGGGAATACATTGTTCCGGTACTATTCAGAATGATGTACTGCTGTGGGATGCGCCCATCAGAGCCGCTTGAACTTTTATATGAAGATGTAAATCTGCAAACAGGAGAAATCTACATCAGACAGTCAAAGAGAAAAAAAGACAGACGAATTCTTATGTCTGAAGATTTGATGAGTCTTTGTCGCAGATATGCTTCTTTTAAGAAACCAAGAACATACTTCTTTGATAGGGTTGACGGAAGCAGATTTCCTACCTATTGGATGACAAACCAGTTCCGAATCTGCTGGCGCAACAGCGGTCTTGTAAAACGTGGTAACCCGAGGCCATATGATCTCAGACACAATTATGCTAAAAGAACAATGATGCGTTGGGTTAATGAAGGCAGAGATGTTATGGCCATGGTGTCATATCTTAGTGCCTATATGGGGCACACAGAATTTTCTGCAACATTGTATTACATACACCTTTTACCTGAAAGATTAATAATGAGTTCAGGCATCGATGGGAAAGATTTTCATGTGTATATCCGGAGGCTGCTAATGAAAAAAATTAAGGATCCGGAGTTGTTTAAAACTATTACTTAATTATAACTTATTAACTTTCAAAAAAGTCCATAGCCAGGAAAGTCCCGTTCCTTGACGTGGTAAGATATATTTTATCTGCGAACTTATTAATGATTCCGAAGCCATAACCGCAGGAAATTTTCGTAGAAAAACCGTTTAGAAAAACCATATTCGGCAGCTTATCCATTTCCATTCCCGGCCCTTCATCCGCTATGGCAACTCGAATACCCTTGTCAATTTTCCGGATCTGCATTATTCCATAGTTGGCATGCTTAATCACATTTGTTGCCGCTTCAGAAACGCAGAGCATTGCGTGATTAATTCTTTCGGGACTATACTTTTCTTGTTCGAGCACTTTATTAATAAATACCCTGGCAGTGTTAACATCACCAGGTTGTAAAATTTTGACTTCCGTTATTAAGTTTCCTTCACAGGATATGGGATTAGATTTAGATTCATTAAGTAAGTTAAATCTCCCTTGGGTTACGGAAAAAATAACGTCTCTATACACATTAAAGATCTTGTCTCGTTCCATTTTGCTCTTCTCCAGATCCTCCTCCAGCATCCTTTTCTCTTTAAATAATAAGTCAGCGGCTTGGTTCATGATTTCTCCAAGAACCTCAAATTCATCGCCTGTTTTAATATTTAGCTTTTGTTGTAAATCCCTGTTTCCCAATTGCCATTCCCTGATACTGAACACTATTTCGTCTAACGGTTTTGTAGACTTCTTGATCGCCTTATTAGTCGTGTAAATAATTAATCTCAATCCGAATATAAACAAAAACAAAGCCCATAATCCAATACCAATATCATGTCTGATCATTCTATTGGCAGTTATCATCACAAATACAAGGCCAAGGGTTTGTCCATTGGTATCTTTAATTGATGCGAAGCCAGTAATAAAAGTGCCCCACTGGCTTGTCTGAAATCCATTGTCAGCAACCCAAGCGGTATTTGCATTTTCCATGACTTCATAGTTACCTACAGCATAATCGTCACCTATGTGGTGATGGTCTTGCGTATCTGCATCTACAACATATTCCCACTTATTTTCCTCGTTTGATTTTCGCATAGTATAAATATATTTAATGTCAGAATTATTGTCCTGAAAAATTTTGAGTAACTGTTGAATTTTACGGTATTCTGCACTATTCTCATCAGTATGTGTTCGTAAGCGGTTATGTTCCTGACCATCGATTAACGATGCTGCGCTCGCCGCTAGATTAGATGCTTCAGCTTGAAACCATTCTTTACTAGATATGTAGTGAAAGATATAATTCGAAACTAATGTCATAAGAAGAATTAAACTGACGTAAATTGCTACCTTGAAAGTCATTTTCCGTCTAATGCTGCTTTGATACCACATTCTAATTTCTCTTATTTTGCCCATCGTATTCTCCTCAAGCTAAGGAAAAATCTCAACTTAACTCTTCTTTATCTGAAAAACTTCTTCACCAAATATTTCCGGCAAACCAAGGATTTCAAAAACCTCAAACACAACTGCCGGAATATTCCTGATTGTCACAATAACTCCTTCAGATGCTAGTTTTCTAAGAATTTTACTTATTGTGCCTATACCCGTAGAATCGACAAACTTAACCATTTCAAAATCCAAAATGACCTCATGCACATCTATAAGCTTACTCAGAGATGTCTGAACCGAATCAACTGTCGAAATATCTAGAACCCCGTCAAATTGAAGCGTAGCTACTTTATTTATGATTTCCGATTTAATTTCAAGCATCATTAACTTATTCCTCCTTCTTATTTCTGGGCAACCCCTTCAAGCTTCAGGTAACCTTCCTCATTCACCCACGCCCGTAAATAACGGTAATTCTCTTGAATGAGGAGACGTTCGGTACCGTGCTCTATTGTTACTACCGGATGTACAAATTTAGCTTCCATGCAGCAATTATCCAGCAACTGAATGTTAACTCCCGAATCACCGGTCGGCGAACCAAGCTCGTATATTTTTATTTTGTCCCGGGCGATAAGCCGACCCCCTCTGACTTTGCCATTGGGGATCAAAATACTGCCTCCAGCTTCCAGTTCCGAAGCAATACTGCCTTGCCCTGTAACAATGATGTCCCCGGTGGTCCTTAAGAGACTGTTTTGCACATAATTTACTGTAATATTAACTTTAGTAGAAATTAGCCACTCTACAGTTTCAACTGCCTTCTGTACATTGGCAATGAGCATCTCAACTTCTGCTTGTTCTTTCATACGCAAAGGCCCTAAGTTGCAAAGTTTATCCTTCAGTTCGGTGGCAACTTCCGAAATCAACGGGTCCAAGGCTTTGTTTACCTCAGATAATGTCTGGACAAAAGCGGTTATTATCTTTGGTATATCTTTGTACTTGAAGTCAATCAACAGTTGAACAAGTTGCCCTTCACCTTTGGCCTGTAGATCAGCAGTGGAAAAAGCCGGCTGACTCTTAAGAATCCTTGCAGCATTGAACATACTTTCCAGACGGTTTTGGAGCACTCGGAGCATCTGCAAGATCTGCTTATAGTTTACTGACAGACCACCCGCTTGGATCCTAGCCGAGATAGCATTTTTATGAATTGCTACTTCCCGGTTGGCATATAGGGTAGCAAGCATGGCATCTCCCCAGACTTCAATGCTTCCCCCGGCATCAACACTAAAATTGTCTAACACACTCCCGGTGATAACAATATTCCCTTTAAAGCTGATGTGTCCTGTATTAATCCCCACATCTCCGATTACAACATAAACAGGATCAACCGATAGATACTTGCGAACGGAGCCGTCCAAAACCGGTTTGCCTGAGATACTAGCCACAGCTACTGTCCCATCGTTAATTAAACGTACTCCACTTTTAATAAGAATTGGTTCATCATTAGGCTGACGTGGAGGTACAGTCTCTCCAGTAACATCGATCCCCGGATATCCAGTTGCTGGGGGTTGTTTTACAGCCAAGACCTCGCCGATTGAAACCGATAACACCTTTCCACTTTGAAAATGACTGTCTTGGTTAGCAACTTGTTTTTGGAAAGTATAAACAATTTGGGAATCCTGTACCCCGGTTGGTTCCTGACCTACCGCAGCCACTATGGAGATTTCTTTTCCTTGAAAAGCAACTGCTTCTTGAATAGCATCTTCTCTAATACCAAAAATGACCTTGCTCTCGTGTAGTAAATTCAGCACTTGCTGGAGCTCGACCTCCGGCCATATTTCCTGTAGGCACATCGCCGAAATGCATACCTCCAACGACCTGGGAACATCTTCAATCGCATTACGTTTACCGGGTTTCTTTTCAAGCCTTAATAAGGCTTTCATTTTGTCTTTTGTTACTTTAAGATCGAGCGAATAAGATGGTTCCATATTAACAACCTGTACTTCAATTTGATCACCTTCATTGACAACAGTAGAACTGGTTATTTTTTCACCGTTTATCAGAACTTCCACATTCGAGCCTCGGCTTATAGTAGGAAATTTACCGTATCCTTTGGGATTACATACTATGACCTGGCCGTTACTAAGCATGACAGTACCGTTTTGGTCCTCGTCATTAGTTTCTTGATCTGTAGACCTGCCGAACTGCCTTTTTGATTTTGCTTTTAGAAAACTACCCCTGTGGGTTTGCTCTTTAATCATTGAGTCTTTATCTATAGCCATGCTTTCACCCCTCAGGATTTATCTCACTTTCAAACACGCAAAGGTAATGTCATCCTCCTGCTGACAATTACCAATATACTGGCTAATATGAAGCGTTAAACTGTCAACGATTTGCTGGGCGTCAAAAAGAGAATTCTTACCTACGATGTCAACAACATTATGTATCCCGAATTGTTCACCGTTAGAGTTAGTCGCTTCTGTTAAGCCGTCGCTATAAAAAAGCACAACATCACCAGCCATTAACTGTACCCCCACTAATTGGTATTTTCTATTTTCAATGCCCCCTATGTAGGGACCTTTTACTTTCAATAACTCATACTGACCGGTTGTGCTATGGAACACAAGCGGTGGAAGATGTCCAGCATTCGATAAAAGAAGAACTTTCTTAACAGGTTCATAAAGAGCATAAAGTAAAGTTACAATAGTCCCTTGCTCAACCAGGTCACCATAAAGCGTTCTATTGATTTCTTCAAGCACCACATGCGGTTGGGCACCACTTTTAGCTACTGTACGTAAAGTTACCCTTGACATAGCCACCCATAAAGCCGCCGGGATTCCTTTTCCCATGACATCCCCTAACGCAATTCCCAATAACTTGTTTTGAGTTCGAAATAAATCCAGATAATCGCCTCCCACTTCATGGGCAGTCATTGATTGAAAGGCAATAGTGTTACCCGCGTGTTGAAGTGCTTTCTTGGGTAAGAAGGAGGTTTGTATTTGCTTAGCGATCTCCAACTCTTTGTTGAGACGCCTTTGGTTAAGAACGGAGAAGTTCCGGTAATTATGTAATCCTAGAGCCAAGTCGGCAGCAATTAAATTAACTGAAGAAATAACATTTTTATCAACAGCCCCGTCAACAGACCAGAGGCAAATAGCTCCAACAACATCCCCATGGCTAGAGAGTGGTTTAGTTAGAGACAATAATCTTTGTTTTTCCATATCTACCTGTGATTCCTGCCACTTCAAAGCTCCCTCTCTTTTCATAGCCTGTAAGGTTGCCTTGAAATCCAGTGTCGGAAGATCAGGGGGCAAGTTGTCCTCAGCTACAGAAAAAGCCAGTCGTTGCTGACCGACTCCGCCGTTAGGCTTAGCCAACCAAATGCTGCAGCAAGATACCTGTAAGTTTCTGCACAGTTGTTCGGCAATCTGTTCAAATACTCCAGGTTCTTCATGAGCCTTAAGCAATAAAGAACAGATTCGGTAAAGGAGTTTGTCCTTCCTTACTTCCGACATCACAGTTCACCTTCTTCTAATATCCGGATTATATAGAAGTCCAGATTAGAAGCCAACTCCATCTCATAAGGAGGATTAATTCTGGTCCCCTGCGAGTTCATCAGCAGCCTCACTCTTGGCCTTGTTGGGTATTTTTTGATGGTCTCAACAACCACAGCTTTCTCCTGCGTATTTAACATGACCAGTGTCCCTACTGGAAAAAGGGCAATGGTATGTATGAAATGCTCTACGACTTCAGGGTCAAAGAATTTCCCGCTGTTGGCAATGATTAATTCCACAGTTTGTAACGACGAAAGGCGTGCACGACCCGCCCTACCGCTGCTTAATCTGTCATATAAATCTGAAACGGTTACAATTCGGGCAAATTCATTAATTTCATCCCCTCGTAACTGTCGAGGATATCCTTGGCCATCGTAGCGCTCGTGATGCTGGAGTGCAACATGAGCAACCTGCAAACTAAAACTTTCGATTTTACGCAAGATATTGAACCCGATAGTCGTATGTTGTTTGAATAACTCTTCTTCATCATCAGTTAACGGCGTAGCCTTAATAAGAATATTTTCCGGGACAGCAATTTTTCCAACATCATGAAATAGCGCGCCAGCTCCAATTATTCTTAATTTATCCTTGTCAAAGCCCATTGTTATGGCGGTAATAAGGGAGAGAATGGCAACATTAACGCTATGCCCAAAGGTGTAATCATTCATCGCACGAATATCAACCAAGTTCACCATCATGTCACGGTTGTTCAGCAACTCATTGATGATATCATTAACCGCCTCATTAATGCTGGCCAGATTAAGAGTAGGATTCAGCCTAATGTTTTCCATAGCTTTTTTAGTAACTTTAATTGCTTCTAACCTGGTCTTTTCGGAAACCACGTCATCGACTTGTAAATCGCCCACGGACTCGTCAACTATATACAGAGCGACTAGCCCTAACTCTTTAAGCCTGTCAATGTATCTTGAAGTTAATATAACCCCGGCGGCCAACAGTGTTTCCCCACTGGCCCCGTAAATGGCTCTGCCTACTTGCATTCCGGGTTCAACCTTTTCAATCGACACAGCCCGCATACCATCACCCTCCGTAGTAATAGAATTCACTCAGGCAACCACTCGAACGCTTCTTTGCCACAGAGATCAGGAACGCCTAAAATCGCAAAAAGCTCAAAGATATATTTGGGTATATTCTTATATCGGACAAACATATTTTGTTCCTTTGATTTCTTAACTATTTCAATAATCCCACCTATCCCGGTTGAATCAACAAAAGTAATACCGCCAAGATTTATCTCAAGGCAATTTATTCCCTCAAAAGAATTCAGACTGGACTTGAAAGCCTCAACTGCGGAAATGTCCAAGACCCCGGATAAATTTAAAATACCTTTATCATCGGCAATATCGGCTTCAATCTTTAAGAACCCTCCATTAATGATTTTGCTGATTTTCTGACTTGCCATTTTCTTAGACATTTGAGAACCATCAAAATCAATGGCCTTAATCGATAGGGCAAGATCATCACGCAAATCTACAATTTTCTTTTCTTCGATCTGATTACCTTGCTGCTTATAAATAAGTACAGTTGGACGTGTGGGCAGTCCGGGTGAAACTGCGATAACTATTCCCATTTCTCCGATGTTTAAGGTTACAGTGGAGTTTTCCGGATAGATATCTAAACAATTCCTGAATGCATGAACAACGTCCGGGGAAAAATTCTTATTTATGCTCAAAAAAATCATTTCTAAGGCGTGATAAGGGGGTAAAGCCCGCCTGTAAGGACGGTCTTCCGTCAGGGCGTCAAAAACATCCGCCAGTGCTACAATCTGGGCGTTTCGGTGAATGTCCTCTCCCTTTAACCCATCTGGATATCCTTGCCCATCCCACCGTTCGTGGTGTTGACGTACCACTTTGACTACTTCCCCAGGTAATTTACTCCAGCGTAACATTTGTTCACCACAAATTGGATGTTGTTTAATTAAGTCAAATTCATACAATGTTAAACCTGATGGTTTATTTAGTATTTCGCTGGGAACGCTTAACTTGCCCCAATCGTGAAGAAGAGCTCCTAGAGCCAAATTGTGAAGCACTTCTTGGGCATAACCCATATGCATCCCAATTACGACCGCCAATAAGGCCACGTTAATGGAATGAATATAAGTAAGCTTATCGTACGTCTCTAGTGTGCTGAAGTTAACAAAAGAGAATGATCCATTTTCCATGTCGATAAGAACCCGGTTTAAAATAACTTTCCCCTTAGATAAATAGTCCACATGAATTAAATTAATTTCGTCATAGAGGTGGTTTAATAAATTCAATGATTTATGATGATCCTTCGATAGAGACATACAAGGCCTATTCGTCCAATTAGAAGTAACACTATAGGCTTCTTGTTTACGGATAGCCTGCAGAATTTCTGGTGAAATAAGTTTGCCCTTTTCTAATAGCAACCTACCATTAGCGTCAAATAAATCCTGTTCTGAAGCTTGTCCTACCGATGTTGATGGAGCTTGTAAAGGTCTAATTCGGAAGTTCATACAACCACCCCCTTATAAAAAGCAAATCGTCACTACCCAGCAGGCAGTGACGAGATTCCCAAAATGCCTGTGTTCGGTAGTCCGGCGATCATCACCCTAAACGTGGAAGACCCGTAACTTTGCGTCCCTAACTTTCGTTAGGTTTGCCTTTTCGCGACTTGGTCGGGATGGAATTTTCATGAATTATAATTAAAGATTACCATAAGATCTTTTAAATTTCAATAAACTTTGACAAATTCCCCTATTGAATTTGATTTGATTGTTAAGCATTTCAACTGAAACGGCCATTAGTTAGGACTGGGACCACAACCGGGTGATGAATTAAACCTTGTGCGTGGTGTTGGCGGTGTCGAATCGTTTACGAAAAGCATGTGGAAAGGTTGTCTTAGATACTGCTACTTAATATTGTACTTGAGCATCACAAATTCTTATTACCATAAAATTGGTACTGCTGTGGGTCAAGCATAGATAATTAAGTGGAGGTCTTGGAAGTGGATAAAAGGGATATTAAATGCTTTCACCTCCGTAAAATACAAAACGCCGTCACATTTTTGAGACGGCTTCAAATAGTTTTGCTTTATACTAGTAAAACGGCCTAAGTATCATGTCTATAAACATCAAATCCTTACCTATCGTTATTATCCACCGGCTGCACCTCAGCCACCCGATATCCCCCGCTCTGCAGTATCCCCAGATCCCGTGCCAAAGTCCCCGAATCACAGGAGACATAGATGATCTGATCCGGCACCAATTCCAGCAATCGCTCCAGCACTCTTTTGTGTGCCCCGGCCCGGGGCGGATCGAGGACGACGATATCCGGACGGTCTGTGATTTGCCGGAAGGTGTCTCATTAAATTACATCAAAAAGACTCATCTGATCACTTTCCGGAATTCCTTTAAAGCAGCCAAATTTCCGAAGTGAATCGATGGTAGCATTCCCGATTTTAGCCCGTTTCTTGACATCCTCTACGGAATTGAAGGGTTTTTCTTGGGCAGCGTTGTATAAACCTTCGGCTGCCACTGTTCCCATGCCGGATATGCTGTTGATGGGCGGTCTTAAGCCCTCCTCCTCGAGGAGAAATTTTGTGGCATGGGACCTGTATAAATCAATGGGCAGGAATGCCTGATGTTTTAGATTATGCAACAAATTTACGAACTTGGCTGGAGCAAATTCCATCCGTTCCTTTAAGCAAACCGCTTAAGCCATACGTTGACTACCTTTATGAGAAGGCATTTCAAGCAAATTGTGTGGAGGCTGATTAAAATGTCGAAACTATATATATACTCAACTGGTCGTATTCAGTCTGAAACTGATATCCTCGAACTTGGGTCGACGATCGAACTGAAATCCGTTTATAAAAGAATAAAGGCTTCTATTCCAAGGGCAAGTGTCGGAGTATATGGTGCTAAAGATTTTGATACTCTACAAAGAACTCATAGAAACCTTGGGCGTTGCAAAATAACAAAGTCAGTTGATGAATTCATGGCACAACTATACGTAAGATGACGGGATAACAACCCGTCTTTTTTTTCGCCCTCCCTATTGAACCCATTATTATAGTCTTTAGGGATATCACATGGGGTGGACAAATCTTTGACCATCACTCCGTTGAAATCTCTTTCCGTTCCTTTTTCTGTCGTGCCTTATCCAGGCGTTCTTGATACATTTCTCGAATCCAAGTACTCACAGGTGCCTTCCATTGTTGGCTTGGGCTGGGGATATTTTTGATCAGACTTCTTGGATTTAATCCCATCTCTCTGGCCATTTTCAGGGTTTCGTCGTTCAGTCTGCATTTCTTTTTTGCTTCAACCCATTCTGCATCCTTTTTTATATTACTAGCCATGTTGCGTTCCTTTCTTCACACAATTTAAATTAGATTAACATCCATTATTTCGTTTTACAGCCCGATACTGCTGTTTGCTGCTGTTTGGCTTGTCAGGAACAGTCATCTCAATCAAGCCAAGTTCCAACGCGGGGCGCAAATAATTGTTGCTGAACGTTGGATGGTGCTTAAGTCCAAGCCACTCCAAAAACTCTTTTGCGAACAGCGTTTCGCTGCCTATGGCGGGCATCAGGCGCTCGACTTGATCGGCAACTTAATCGGTAACTTGCTCGCGAACTTGTTCGGTTTGCATAAGATCATTTAAAGCATCTCGGATCACGCGGAGCATGAATTCAACAAAAGGAGTAGAATCTATATGACATTAAGTAGTTCCAATCACTTGGTCAATCATCTTCAAAAGATAATCAGGGAAATCATCCGTATCATGTTCAACGGATATAAGTCGCTTTTTCATTCTTTTTCCGACGTCGACAGCCTTTTCTTTATTACCATACTTGCAAAGTAACTCCAGTTCATCTATCCTTTCAAACAAGGCTTCTCCACAAGCACTTGCATGTTTGTAACTTAAAAAATCGCCCTTCAAAAACCAACTCAAAGACCTTTCAAAATGCTCAATAATAACATCCGGATTGATACTTACCCTTCTAAGTACCGTATCTTTTCCATGGACTTCTTCGGACAGATCCCTCATCTGAAAATCCATATTAAAACCCTCAAAAGCTGTGAGCGCCCGTCCAAAATCATGTAAAGGAATATCCTTTCCATCTATAACCAGATAAACTTGATTTTCTTCTTCAGCATGTTGAATCCGGCATGTTCCAACGCTATTAAGACTATATCCCTTGTCGATTTGAATTGCATTATCTATAAAATCCCTATCCGACAAATGTGTAAGCGTTTTATATCCAAGACCAATCAATATCTTCTGATGCAAATGTTCGATTGCCACTGCCTGATTTTCTTCAGGCTTTACGAGTATCTCAAACTGATAACCACCCCCCATTTCTTCTGCTTTCCATACGGAAAACCCTGGCACAATCATATTTGAAATCTCAAATCGATGTATAATCCCATCGGCATCATAGCCTGATATAATTTTTTGAAAGTCATCCATCTTGCTTACACCAAGTAACTCAACCATATAATCATTATGACAATCCAAACAGAAATCACCGACATTTGCCACATGAATAGTAGATTCTATTGATTTGCACTTTTTACATTTCATGAATACGGCTCCTTTCAGACGCTTTTATCCTCTAAATCATTCCCGTGAATCATTTAACTCTTCATCATCGCCCTGCTGAGCCTTACGTATGACATTTGGCCCTGTATTACTCCCATGGATCACATATTAATCCATCGACTAAAACACTATACACGCAAGATATTTTCTAACCTTTTATTGATTAATTCCATATCAAAGCTTCTATACCATTGGCTCTGAGCCCACTTCTGCATCGTTTCATAGTCAACATGGTTCGGATCTGCCATGATTTTTAAAAATTCTACGTATCCCGGAATGCCCCCCACATCTTCCGGTGGTGCATTACCTTCCCCCATTAAGCAAACCGGATAGGTTTTATTATACTCAGTATTTGTCCCTCGAATGGTAATTTCGTGCTCCCAGTTGTCGCCGTAATCATAGCAATAAGTTATTTTATAAGGCTGCTTGGCATATTCCGAGAAGTTAACCTCTGAATCTAAACGCATTGGGCAGTCCGGCCTTGGTTCAAAAACTTCTTCAAATTCACTAATCACCTTTGAAACGCACTTACTTGCCTCGTCCAAAATATTAAAATCATACATATGATAACTTTTCCAACCGAAAACTGCTTGTAATATGATATGAAGCTGTTTGAACGTAATATCTACAGGAGTAATAACTCGTCTCCAGGCTGTGTGGCGATCTAAATTCAGCTTGACCATTATATCGACTGCCTCACACTTAACGATCTCTTCCCCGGCAAAAAGCTTGAAATCTCTGTATAAAAGGGCATGTGGGTATGTATAATCAGATTCCTGGGTGATTTTCATGAGTTCATTATTCATCCTTTTGGCAACATTAGTCTGATAAAGTTCCTTTGTTTCTAAGCTATCCTCAAATATGTTTACCCGTTCACAGGCTTTATTGAGGCGAGCAACATATTTAGCACCTCTGGTCTTAGAGAAAACTAACTCTCCAGCTACATGCAAATACCTTTCGATGATTTCGCTCTTTATTTGCTCATCTCTCAAGCAATTTCTAATTCCTTGGATAAGTAACTCATTTATGTGTTTGAAATCTTTTGCTTTCAAACCATGCAGAACAAATCCATATCGATTGCTGTCATTGACTGCGACAAGTGTCTTTCTGCGCTTCACAGTGATCAAATGCACGCTCCAACAAAATAAATCGTTTTCTTCAGTTCCTTTTCCAGGCACTATCCCCATCTCGTCATTTAGTTTTTTTGTACAGCATATTTGCATTTTTTCCCTCCTAAGTCCAAGAACTTAATCATATATCTAGTAGACGAGATTCTAAGCCTTTTTACATGTTCGCTTCGCTATGCTGCACGGGTTATATCCTCCTGTGTACAATTTACCAAGCCTCATTCCCACAAGAGCCGCGAGCTCTTTTATTGTGGTCACTCCCCTGGCAGATAAGGCTGATAATAGAACATTGCCACAGGCGATGGCATCTTCTAAGGCGTTATGATGGGCAAAATCATGGTTTAGAAATTTGAAAACCGTATCAAGTTTATAGTTATCTAAGCCACGCCACGTCTTAAGTGCCGTTTTATAGGTACATAAATAGTACAAAAAAAGAACACTCCAGGTGACTTGTCCGAAGTGTACCCATAAGTTTACGCTATATTGCTCTTAAGGGTGCCTATAGGGAGCAGACCCCTCCCTCGGTCAGTAGTCTCAATCTTTTACTTCGTCTTCCGTCATACCTGTTGCTTTAGCTATCTTTGAAATCTCCATTCCTAAGTCCAAAAGATTCTTCGCAACTTCTGCCCTGTATCGGGTTTTCCGTCATATTGAAATCCCCTCAGTTTTAATTGCTTTACAAAGTATAGAAACGGAAAATGCACCATTTCTTGTCTCACTCTGTGGAATAACCAAAGGTGAAATTACTATGTCATTCTCGAAACCAATTTCCCAGACCAAATCGCTGATTATACGCCTTTGCTCTCGTGATATTGGCCCGGTTTCCAGATATAGATCAAGGTCTGAATCAGTGCTAGCTTCCCCTCGCGCCCGCGAACCAAATAGCCGAACTTCATATAGTGGAATTTTTTCTCCAACACTTTGTTTCACTTTCTTGGATATCTCAATATCTTTATTACCAGTTGCATACATGTTATAGTTCACACTTTGTTCTTCTGGATAATCGCGAGTTACTGATTCTACGATTTTGCCCACTAATGGGTTAGGAATTGTCTCCATCGTGCCAACCCCCTTCTTCCCTTTGTCATATTACACCATACATTGTAAGGTAGAAAAAGCACAGGTCCCAATGCTTTTTCTGCCTTACAATGCTCTCTCATCTTAATAATGGCGAGTGCCTTGTCAGCACAAGTTTCCATTACTAACCACTCCCGTTTAATCGTACCCGGAATCAATCGCCGTAATAGAGGGCAAGAACTCAGGATAGATATCCCCGCTTGGCTGATTCCAATTGCTCGAATGGACATATTCCAAAAAATAAATAAAAACACAGACAGAAAAATTGCGATGTAGTTATTTGAGATAAGTAAAGTAATGGAGGCTTTTGCATCAACACGCGAAGGCCTCCTCTTACTTATTACTTTTATGTTTGGCGTCAATCGCTCGCTGCTGCCTATTAAACTTCTTCAAGAAATTTAACCTGGATCTTACCCTCTAGTAGGTCTTCAAACTTTTGGGCTGCTTCCTTAAAATAAGCTGAACTCCCATGGGCTTTGAAGGCCTCTTTATCCTTATACTTTTCAAAGAAGACTATTTCAGTTGGGTCATTCTTTACCACATGGGGTATGTACATCAAACAGTCCTTTTCCTT
>NZ_JUEE01000043.1:0-16499 GCF_000802135.1 Desulfosporosinus sp. BICA1-9 | reverse complement strand
GTAACCCGGAATAACCGCTTTGACCTGGCTGTGGAATAGATCTTTGTTCAATCGATCATAAAGGAGAGGGGGGATTGGGGATGGCAAATACGCAGCAGAAAACCCTTCGGCTAACCTTTGCCACAACGCTGGGCAGCACATTTACGCTTACCCTGCCGGCACCAAGGGCAGACCTGACCGCCGCGGAAGCTGAAGCCGCTATGGAACTGATTATTGCCAAAAATATGTTTCTCACCACCGACGGTGAATTAGTCGGCAAAAGAGATATAAAAATCACGAATTCAACAACAACCGATTTGTATGATCCACCACAGTATTAAAGCCCGCCAGAGGGGAAAAATGCACGGCCTGCCCATGGCAGTCGGTTTTGCGGCCCAAGGGCCGCTCTTATGGATAAAAACCCGGTCATGGTATTTCAAATTCGGAATCGATTCCGAATTTAAGTCAATCCATTCTCTGTAAGATCTTTCAATAACTCATAAACCAAGGTAAAACCATCAAAAGCTTAGGCAAAAACCCGCACCATTCTGCGCCAACAATTTCCATAAAAATACACTAATATATACGATAGATTGGGAGGTATTCTGATGGCCGTTTTCGATACAGGACCAATTGAAACCAGGGCTGCACCTCGTACAACCCAGCTAACCATTCGATTGTTCAATACCGGTAAATTGCCTCACTTGTTGGCGTTGAAGCATATAGTATCAATCCAGCTGGAGATGGATTCGCCAGTGAAATGCTCTTTGCGGTCAATCTGGTTTCCCTTAATCCATTTGGCAATCTGGGTTTAGTTTTACCGTAGATAACATTATTCCGAATCAGGATGTCTTTGGAGTTAGGGTTCTTACAAGCGGACTTGGTGCAAATAACTTTTCCTGAATTTTAGCACCCTTTAGCAAGCCCCACATAGGGACATGTCAGGGATGATTCCCCCCTAAGATGAGGACATTAAAAATTTCCAGAATGCAGCGAAACTCTTTCCTTGCTCCGATTGGGCAATCCCGTCCTGTTTTGCAAAGATTGATTCCAATAATTCTCCTTTTCCCCGTTCCCAGGTGGCAATCCGTTCCCGCATCCCCCGGTCCAGTTCCCGAAAATTCTGTTCTACTGCCCGGAAGTCGGCCAGAATCTCTCGGGCAGTTGTCATCGCCTGCCAAAAACGCTCCTTGATTTGCGTTTCATCCAGCAGCTCCACCTGTCCCTTCTGCACCCGGATGATCTCCTGTTCAATTTCGGCTTTACGTCGTTGGAGCTCGGCCAAGCGCAACTTTGGATCGCTTTCAGAACGCTCCACAATCTGGTGCAGAAGTTCAAATACAGTGATCAGGCGTGATTCTGTACCGATAAAAACTTGTTGCCTTAAACTCAGAAGCCACTCAATGGCTTTCTGGGCCAGGGAGGTTACATCAAAATAAGGCTCGTCCTGTCCCGGGGGATAGAATTTCCGCAGCCAACCATGTTCATCATTGGCCCAGTCATCCAGATATTCCCGTCCTGAACGCGGAAAGAGAGAGTCATCGCGCCCCTGATTGAGCAGCTCAATAAAGCCCTCCAAGCGGCTGATCAATTCTTGCTCGGCAATCTGCCGCTTGTTTTCCGCAATAAATTCTCTATAGAGAAAAGACGCCACAAAAGGAGCTTGAGATGAGGTTAACAAACGCCACGCCGGATTTTTCTTGCGCAGTAACTCCAGAAACTCGAAAGACATATGTTCCGAAAACTCAGTTTTTTGCTGTGCCATCGAACGACTTTCCTCCATTTGATTTCCTTCTCTGTTAAAATATAGATTTCGACAGCTTACACCTATTTCCTTTAAAGGGTCAACAATTTTAGACTAGTGAAGAGCATCGTTAAAGCAGAAAATATTCGCCATCTTCGATAGTGTTCTCCTGATTTATCTCACTTCCTGCTTGGAGGAAGTGGGTGGGGAGTAGGGGGCGCAAAGAATTGAGCAAAGTGATATTGCATGCTATAATTCAGATAAATTCAACTCTGAGTCGGGAGTGATTCTATGGCATCCCTAACTAAAACAGAACAAACTGCCTTAGACAGAACAATTCAACATATATGCGATGTTTGCAGGGATAACTTAATTTCTGTGATTCTGTACGGCTCTAAAGCCCGAGGTGATTCTTTGCCTGAATCCGATATTGATATTATGATTCTTGTCCGCAATCGCGATAAAGTAGACAGAGATAAACTTTATGATTTTCTTTTACTTGACGATGTGGGTTATGACATAAATATTTCGCTCAATATTTATGAAGGGGAATACTTTAATCAGTTGTCAACAATGCACGTACCTTTTGTTAAAAATGTTCTTAAAGAAGGTGAATTGCAAGGTATGGGAGAGGGGGATTTTTGCTGGGCTATGTAAATCACCCAGCGCCTGCTGCTTCATTGGTAAAGAAAGCCTTGTTGCTTAACCTCATAGAAGCAGCCGAACAGCCGATATTTTATACCGAAGGCGTCCAAGCCTTACTGTAACCTTACTTTCCTGAAGATACAAAAAGATACCGCGTTAACCCGTTTGAGCCCTGGCAGCAGGCTCGATTTAAAAGCGCCCTTATTATTTGCAGATATATCCAATTCATCCCCCATTGGTTGGTTATCAAGCTTTTTCAAATAAGCAATGATCTCTCTAACCTAATCTTCACTAGCGCCTTGTAAACTCTAAATCTATATCAAAATTTCACTTTAACCTTTGGGATGCTTTACTCAAAAGACCCATAACAGGAAATATCACGAATAGTATCCATATTATCATACTGGAGCGATTAGGCTTCCCAATTAGAATCAACGCTATTATTCCTGGAATCAATGAAGCCATTATTAAAATCGTAATCCTAAACTCAACACAATTTTCTTAACAATAAGTAATGTTCCACGCTCCATGTAGGGAGCGACACCAGGAAACGGAGAGATAAAAGCATTAAACCGATTTCAATCCACGCTCCCATGTAGGGAGCGACACGGGGTAAATGGACCATTCACTAGCACACTGACTGATTTCAATCCACGCTCCCATGTAGGGAGCGACCGAACCTGGTGAAATAATCGAGTACAAAAATGGATTTCAATCCACGCTCCCATGTAGGGAGCGACAATGGCGCGATAAGGATGAATACGATAAAGCGGTAATTTCAATCCACGCTCCCATGTAGGGAGCGACTTGCGATAATGACGGTAACATCTATGCTATAGCAATTTCAATCCACGCTCCCATGTAGGGAGCGACGGTGGAAAGATTGAGTTTGATATAGATTTAGAGGATTTCAATCCACGCTCCCATGTAGGGAGCGACCTACTAGCCTTACTGTAAATATCGCAGATCTACTATTTCAATCCACGCTCCCATGTAGGGAGCGACTAAAGATAGATATACTCTTACTGTTTCACGAAATTTCAATCCACGCTCCCATGTAGGGAGCGACCCAGTAAAACCTGTACTATAGGCGAATTGTTGAAGATTTCAATCCACGCTCCCATGTAGGGAGCGACCAACATTCGACTTTACAACAATATCATCACACCAAATTTCAATCCACGCTCCCATGTAGGGAGCGACAACTTCTGCTGGGTCTTCTATTCCGTCTTGACTATTTCAATCCACGCTCCCATGTAGGGAGCGACAGAGTCTATTTTGCGCTTTTTTTCATTATCGGAAAATTTCAATCCACGCTCCCATGTAGGGAGCGACGTGAGGTAATCATGTTTATTAAGATGCTTTGAAATTTCAATCCACGCTCCCATGTAGGGAGCGACCGCTTTTCAAATATGACCGTTATTGAATCCTTCGATTTCAATCCACGCTCCCATGTAGGGAGCGACACGGATACCTAGCAGCAAAAGAACTAATTGGGAATTTCAATCCACGCTCCCATGTAGGGAGCGACGCCGTTGTAAGTAAATAAGCATCGCATTATTAGCTATTTCAATCCACGCTCCCATGTAGGGAGCGACAGCAAAAAACAGGAAAAACTATCTCCTAAAGAACAATTCTCACCCATCTTCTTCCATATTACACTAAAACCAACAGCCCTGTCCTCACATTTCTATATATTTCAACAAATTTCCTTACATCTCGCGGTGCGAACCTCCCGGGGATTTTATGTGTACTATAGGTTCGCACTAAATAATCAGCGTATCCTCAACATCAAAAGAAGCCTTGGCACCGATGTGCTCAACCTTATTCTTGTAATTATTCCCCAACAAATAAAACCTCAAGCTATCCTTCTCCACATCAATAATCTTCTCCAGCTTATGTTGGACTTCACGGAATTTCGCCGCATCCAGCACACATTCAAAAACCGAATTCTGAACTCTCTGCCCATAGTTCACACATTGCTTGGCTACCTGACGCAAGCGCTTTCTCCCCGCTGCCGTTTGCGTATTTACATCATAGGTAATCAACACTAAAATAATATATTCACCTACTTCCACATAAAGGCCGGATATCCGTCCAGATCCCCCCGGATAAACCGAGCCAACAACATGGCCTGAGCATAGGGCACAAGTCCCCACTCCATTTTTTCCTGCAGAAAGGGATGCTTTATCTCCTCCTGTTTCCTGCTTTGCCACGCCTTGAGAATAATTCTTCTTGTATCGTCATCCATTATGACCGCTCCATTTTCCATCCTGGTAAATCCATTGGGACCGGCTTCCCGCCTGTTGATTAGAGAAAGGACAAAACGATCCGCATAAATAGCCCGCAGCTCTTCCATTAAATCCAGAGCCAGTGAGATTCTTCCCGGTCTATCCCGGTGCAAAAATCCCACATAAGGGTCCAAGCCAACGGTTTCCAAGGCTGCCGCGGCGTCATGGGCCAAAAGGGTATAGACAAAAGAGAGCAGGGCGTTGACATTGTCCAAAGGAGGCCGTTTATTCCGGGCCTTAAAATAAAAGTCCTCCTTCTGCTGGAGAATCAAATCATCCAGTACTCTGAAATATTGGGCTGCCGCTTCCCCCTCCACGCCCCGCAGCTGCTCCAAATCCTTGCTGCTCTCAACCAGTTTCAGAGCATTGGCCAGGGTTTGGCAGACTCCTTTTAGTTTCTCTACATCCAGTCTGGCCCCATGATCCCGGGTGGCCCGCTCCACCACCCAGCGGGAATTATATATTTTCCCCCAAATGAAGCTCTTGGCAATTCTGTGGCTTTTCGCTCCATCGTCGGAAAGTCTGTACTGGGCTTTTCTTAAGGTGACATTCCCTCTGACTTCCCCCACTACCCTGCCCAGGAATTTCCCGCTGGATTTCATAAAGCTCAAGGCAATATTGCGTTTAGCACAGGCCCCCATCAAAGCCGGGCTGGCCCCTGTATAGCCAAAAGCAATAATGCCCTCCAGATTATGCAGAGGAACTCTCAAGGCCTCCACATCATCCTTCAAAATCACAATATTTTCTCCATCAAGGGATAGATAAGTATTGGGGGAAGTCACATAGAGGGTATTCAATAGTTTTCTCATGGATCAACCTCGATCTCTGAAATAGTTTTCCTCATATAGTCCAGGGCCGATGGATTCTTGCATAACTTAGGCAGGCAAAGCTCCTTAAGGGAACAAGCCTTGCAGGCCTTAGTGGTTCTGACTTTAGGAGTGTATCTCTTGTCATAGAGCTCATGCATCTCCCGGCAAATCCTTATGACTTCCTCCCGGTTCTCCACGTCCAAGGCGACTTTTGTTCTGCGTTTGGGTTCTCCATAGTATAAAAACCCTGACCGTATGGTACATAAAAGCATCTCTTCCAAGCACATGGCCTGTGCGCATAACTGGAGTACATCCGCGTTATCCTGTTTCGGTTTGCCCCGTTTGTACTCCACTGGCACCGGCAAATACGTTCCCTCCCTGCCGTAGAGCGTGACGCCGTCCCGGGACTTGTGGAACTCCACCACATCACAGGCTCCGGTGATCCCCAGGGTGCGGGAGAAGACTCCCATCCCCCGGGAAATGATCAAAGCTCCCCGCTTTTCCTTGATGGTGCTGTCATGGGTTTTCTCATGCAGGATTGCCCCCTCCACGGTACGCAGATTCTCCTGCCACTGCTGTTCGATGTGGATCAAGGCCCACTGGCGTTTGCAAAACACATAGTGCTGGATGCCCGATAAGAGCAGAAAATCTTCCTCTTGGTATTCCATCGTTAAAACCTCACTAATCTCTCTCTACCTCAATGCCCCACGGACACCCCAACAATATTTCTCTGCCAAACTTTGCTTCTTTTGATCCAACGAATCATTAAACCAAATCGATGATTTCAGGAACGCAATTCGTTGGCTCCAGCTCAATCTCATAATCGTCAAAGGATTGGGGAACATCTTTTTTAGGCGTGATATGCAAAGCCCGCTGGATCATTGCCGATGTTTCTTTCGGTGTTTTATCCCCATGCTCCCACCAGTAAACCCTGCAGACTTCACAGGAGCCCTCGGGCCGCGCCGAAGAGGCATCATTCTCAAACAAGGTGCGCAATGCCTCTTTAAACCTTTCGGCATCCTCATGAGTGAAACCGGTTTTCTCCGCCAATTGGCAATTGATGCTGCCCCGGATCACATACAACCCGAAATTAACGAAATGCTTCATTCCCATGGTGTCCGATGATTTGCCGCTCTTTCCGGCTTCACTGTTCACGCTCTTGGTGATTTGCATATCCACAATATCAATAGGTGAAACACTGACCGCCTGCTGCACCGACACCGGGCCGCGCACCCCGACGGATACCTCATCCCCTTTAAAAGCAAAGACCTGGCCGAAAGCCCGCACATCAAACCATTTGTGGCAAGCGATTTGCATGCACTTATCCCGGTCTGCTTTCTTCCCTTTGCCCATTTCCGCTTTAAACTCCTCATAACCATCCGCCCGGTCCTTCAAACTTTTGTATCCGTCGTCCGAACGGTCATCGGACTGGACGAAGATGCACTCGCCCAGATCCTGAAGCCGGTTACGGAGCTTGCGCTTGACGGCCACATCCGAGAAAATCCCATGCCCGTCATAATCTTCCCGGGGACGGTTTCCGTTGAGGGGGTCCCCGTTAATATTGGCCCGTGTGACTGAAACGATCGCCGCAAAGTCAATCTTATTTTGCAGAATGCTCATCTACGTTCCTCTCCTTCTTCATCGTTTTTATCATCGTCGTTTGTTCCCTCTGGCGAAAAATTTGCCCCTTCCCGGGAAAAAGTCTGTTCCTTCGGCCAGCGCCTCAATTCCGTTCTTTGGCAGTCATAGCCAATCAGGTATTTTCCGTCCAGGATTTCGTTGGATATGCGGTCCTTATATTCAAATAACTCCGTGATCTCACACAGCAGATTTTTGTAATACTCTCTGGCTGCAGGCTTCAGCTTTTCCAGATAGGGCTGCAGATTTTTCCTGATAATATTCCAGGTCCGGAACGGGCTGCGGGAAAATGGCTGCATATACCGCTCCGCATTAGTAATCCGCGTTTCCCCTTTCTCATAGGTAGCTCTCTCCACCCGTTCCGCTACAGCCAGCATGCGCCCGTAAAGATAGCTCCTGTCCCGGTTCGTTTTATCAAGCTCCATCCCTAAAATCACTCCTTCTCTTTCATTGCGCTGCTGCTTCTCCCAATAAAGACGCTTTACCATAGAACAAGCGATATGCAGGACCTTGTTGTAATGAAACTTCGCTTTATAAGCCAAAGGATTGGAGGCCTTCAGGACGGCCGCCCGCACCATATCCCGGGGGATCGCCCCACCGTCAATAATGCACGGGCGCAAGCGTTCAAAAACGGCTACCAGCATGGGGGCCTTATTATCGCTGTTCTTGGCCAGCTTAAGCTGGGGATTATTGTCCTCCCCCTGCTCCGTACCGTAGACGGCCAAGGCAATCTCCCTGAGGGAAGCCATCCCTTCATAAACCTTCAGTTTCTTGTCCTGAATATATTCATGTTTCCAGACACAACTCTCATGCCACAAGCGGAGATTTTTAAGATAACGGGAGGACTCCAGTTCTTTGTAATAAGTCATAGCCAATCTCCCCGGCGTGGCACTGTCAAGGGCCAGAACGACCATCTTGGAAATACCGCTCAGCTTCGAGGCATAGCCATCCAGCGCTGCATTAAATCTTGCCGCACTGGCATAATTTGTTTCCGGGACATCCCCTTCATCCTCCTCAGGCAGGGTCTCTTCCTCTAATTCAGATTCAACCTCATCTCCTGCATTTTCTGTTACCCTGGACAAAATATCAGCCGCACTGGCGTAGAAATCGGGCAAATCCCGCAAGGCATTTTCCCAGGCTACGATGCAGACCCCATCCCGGCTGAACCCTTGCCTACGGATAATCCATTTCAAAGCATTATGGGCTTTCTGGGAGGTGACATATCCTATGGACAATGCCTCATTATAGCCCGTTTCTTTGTCTTTCGTATTGAACCTGCCCCGGTACGTAAAGTTCGTGTCGTCATTGGCGGAAATCAATTTGGCCTTGGTATCCCATTTCCCCCGGATTTTCAGAGGATGGGTTTTGGCGCGGGGCGTATGTTCCCCGGTCATATAGCAAAGGTCCGTGGCCTGAAAGGTGGATAAATAATAGTCCATAAAGCTGCCCTGTACCGTTCTGTCCAGCCATACGGCACTGTCATAGACGTTGTTCGGATCATCCAGGATATCCTCCGGCAGAAGCTCATCATTCATAAATACGCGAAAACGGACAAAGGCCTTGTCCAGAGGGCCTTTTTGGATTTTCACTTTATCGGAAACGATACCATTTTCATCAGCCGCTAACACCTGGCTCCCGATTAAATCTCCCGCAACGGTCCGCCTGGCAACATAGCGATAGATAGCCCTCACCTTGGGATGGGAAAAGGGTGATTCGCACCAGGCCTTAAGACCTGCAAGGTAAAGAGGAAAGGACCCTTTCAGCCTTGCCGTCTTGCTCTGTCTTTCTTTTTCATTTTTGGCATCGGAAAAATAAAAGGTTACCGCCTCCGACAGATCACCGGCAACATACGCCAGGGAGTCAAAAAGAGGCAAAGCTTTGATGCCGCTGGTTCTGCTTTCCGGGTAAGGGACCAGGGTTTCCCCTTCCTCCCTTTCCAGGATGCGCGCGCCGATGTAGTTTCCCTCCTGATCAATATGAATTTCAATTTGCGCCTCCATCGTGTCGTACCCTACGGGGAACAGCACCAGGGGCCTTTTCTTCCACATCTTCACTTTACCGGCCCATTCCGCGTTGGCATCATACAAGGCGCAAAGGGATGATACCCAGTTCATTCCGTTACCTCCTCCCCAGCAAATTCAGCCAGACCTGAAAAATTGCCGATTGCTTCTCCGAAAGGCTTGACCGGCATTTTATGGAGGATGCGTCTGTCCTGGTCCGGAATCTCTTCCGGGCCGGGAAATTCGATCACACCCCTTTTCATGACCACATGATGGAAGCGTACGCTCATATGCCCTTTTTCCGCCTTCCGCAGCGCTTCATCCGCATAGGTAAAGCCGTGAAACATATAGCCCAGATGAAGCTCCTCCACCTGATCATAGATGCCCGCTCCCTCACCGAATATACAGGCTTCCACCGTCCCCTGGCATTCCCTGGTTCCCAGAAAAATATCCCGCCGTCCGCCCCGCTCAATCATTCGCCGGGCAACATTGTGGTGTTTATGCTCATTACGGTCGGCAGCCAGCTCGGGGCGGTTTTCGTTCCAGATGAAATGAGCCCGGACCTGATAGCAAACGTCTTTCAGATAGGTATAGACGGACAAATCGTTTCCGCCGTCGTAATTCCTGGTGCGGACACCCTCCGATGCCGTTTGAATCATGTTCATTACCCGGACCGAGTCAATGATCCAAACCAGGGTTGGCTTCCAGTAGACAGAGGCCAGTATCCCTTTCAAAGCTTCGTAAGTAGGCACATAGTAACTGGTTTTTTCTCCTCCCACCCGGGTGACCGGGTCGGCAAACAAGGCCCTGTCCCCCTTGACCAGGAACTCCACGGTATTTCGCTTGACTTCCATAACCATCACCTCCTTGACTTAAATAATCAGTGTTTCCATCTTAATGTCCAGGGTTTCATCCACTCCATACTCCCCGTCATAGTAACCCGGGGGGAGCACCAGAATGCCCGCGTCCTCCGGTGTCAGAGCTAATCGCTGCCTTTGGATCCAGTCATTCTCCCTTAACTGCACCGTGTAAGGCTGAAGCTGCCGCAGAGCTGAACGTTTTTCCTGGAGGGTCGTTGCCGCCTTCAGCTTTTGCAGCCTGTTCCCGGCCTCATGGTCATAGTCAATGAATACATCCACTTTTCCGTCATCCTCGATCACGGAAAACGCTTCACCCGCTTCTCTGAAGGCCTGCTTTAACTCGGGAAGCCGCTCCTGAGGATATTTTTCCGCAAATCCTCTTTGGCCGGAAGGATTGTTCGTCAGCAAATGGAGCAGGTTGTGCTCCGGATCGAACTTCAGAGGATAGGCCATTTCAGCAAATAAAGAGTAAAAGTATCTTGCATAATACTCCTTCATGGCGGCCTTGGACAAAGCCCCTCCAGGATAACGCCCGGGGGAGGTTTTTATGCTGTACAGCAGTTCCTGGGTGGCCTGCCGGGCTTCTTTGAGATAACCCAGCCTGCCTGTCTGTTCATCCCGGAGGTTGATGATTGAGACGATTCCGCAGGCGGTTTCATAGTTGCGGTTGCAGCGTCCCGCCGCCTGGACAATATTATCCAGGCCGGACAGCGAACGGACGACCCGTTCAAAGGAAACATCCACTCCCGCCTCGATTAACGATGTACTGATGCAGATAATCTTTTCACCGGACTCCTTGTCCTCAAGTCCTGCGCGCAATTGACGCAGGACTCTGCTGCGATGAGCAGGACACATATTGGTGGACAGATGAAAAATCCGGTAGGGCGTTTCATCACCCAGCCTGTTCCGTATCTGCTTAAAAATTTCACGAGCGCCTCGTTTGGTGTTGACAATGGCCAGCACGGATCGCGCCTCATCCAGTTGACCGGCAATGAAATCGGCCGCTTCTTCCCGTGAATACCCCCGCTCCGTCATACAGTCCACAATTTGCACCCGCCGGAAAGCCTCGCTGTATTTTTCTTCATCTGCAATGATGCTTTTCGGGGGTAAGATCCGGTAATTGTCCACCTTATCCAGAAGGGGCTGGGTGGCGGAGCAGAGGACCACGGAAGTTTTGCAGAAAGAAGCCAGAAAATTCATAGCCCCGTTAAAAAGCTTTAAAACCTTTATGGGCAGGGCCTGAATTTCATCCAGGATAATCACCGAATTCCCCAGAGCCTGCATCCGGCGCAGGTTAGAGGTCTTACCCCCGAACAACGTGTTCAGGAACTGAACGGCGGTGGTGGCCACCACCGGGGACTGGGCCCAGTTTTCGGTCAGCAGTTGATACCTTTTCTCCTCTTCCTTTTTATCTTTACTCTCATCATCATTAAACATAATGTTGGAATGATGTTCCAGCACAGCGGCAGGATCTCCGATAAACCTGGAAATTTCCGCTGCGTTTTGCTCCAGAATGGAGTTGAAGGGAGCGATATAAAAAATGCGCTCTTTCCTGTAATGCCGGGCAGTATGTAAGGCATAGCGGAGAGCAGCCAGGGTTTTACCAGCCCCACAAGGCACCACCAACCGGAAGATCCCCGCCTCGCCGCCGTCAAATTCAGCGCAGGCCCTGGATATTTCCCCTCGGTAAGGGTCCAGGCTGGATGGTTTTTTCCCCTTCGGGAGCTCTTCCAGTTCTTTTTCATAGTGAGCCAGATACGTTTCCCACATAGCCCAGCGCTCGTCGGGCGCTTTGGGCCGGGGCAACGCTCTCTTTTCTTCAAAACAGGCGGTATCTGTCCGGTCGGCATCTATGACAAGGGAGGTGAGCAAGCGGGCGAACATAGCCAAATAAAATTGCAGCGAACCTAATGATTTACTTTTTCTCTGCAATGCCTGAATGCTTGCCACGATGGACCGGGTGTCACAACAGGCCTCTATAAATTCTTGATTGATAGAATTCTCACCATAGTGCCGGTAGACCACCTTTTTTACGCTTTCATAGGAGTCGGCGACTTTTTCCGCCGCTTCCGCAAACACGGCATCCCCGTCCAGAGAAAGGCAGTCTCTCAGTCCATGATGGCTCATAATCGCCATCCGGACCATTTCCGCTGTTAAGCGGGAACTCAGCTTTGAGGAAGCCAGTTCGTTGACCAGCATAGCGCCGTGAGTGGAATGAATAACCGAACCCCGGACGACTTTTTTCCCCTCAGCCGCCGCCCGGATATATGCGGCAAACTCAGGCGTGTTTTTGCCGTCGTCATGATGCCGCCCCGCCAGTTTGGCGATATTAGCTAAGCCGTAGTCCTGAGCCACAGCGGCAGCCAGGTCTGCTACATGATCATTGTGCTCATCCACATATTGTTCATGTTTATCAGCTGCGCGGATATGAGCAATAAAACGCTTGGAGTTCGTATGCATTCCCCCTTGCTTATACTTGTCTTTTATTACAACTCTCCTTTTACCATATTTTGTGTTGTAATTTGTCATTTCTTTTACTTTGATAAATAAAAAGAACGTCTTAACCAATTTTTATGGGAAGACATTCTTTTTACACAAAAAAACATATATTTTTCAATCCACAGACTCACAGAGCCTGACTTTTTAAGTATAGCAAATAGGAATAATATGTCAATTGATAATTAGTTCATATAAGTTTTAATTGTTAAAAAACCAATGTATTTTTATATTTCATCACTATCCCTAATATGTGTCATATTCCATTGTTATTTCTAATATTAATTACAAGGATTATTCGAAAAGGAGATGTTTATAATGAAATATTCTGTTCAAAAATTTACAAGCATACTCGCAGAAATCCAAGATGGTGCCACCATCGCCGAAACCTGCAGAAAATATAATATAAGTAGCACAACGTATTACAACTGGAATAACAAATATGCCACGAAAAAAACCTCTAAGCCCAAAATACCAAAAAATACAAATACCAAACCTATGGGGCGTATTGTTGAGCAGGCATTGGATATTCAGGTGTCAGGATATGCTATTAAAATGACAAGCTGCACTCAAATAAGAATTAACCTACAGCCATCTTCTTTACCATGATATTCCACAAAAGCAATTTCTGCATATTTATGGCATGTGAACTGGTAAAGACAAGTCCTCCGTTCGAATCTTCCCTGTGTATGCGACCCAATTTCTCCATGTCTTCGCGGAGTTTTGCGTATTTAAATCCACGATTCCCTGGTGGGAAGCGACCAAGTAATCGGAGCATTATTGCTGCAGCACTTAATTTAAATCCACGATTCCCTGGTGGGAAGCGAAGCAAAAACTAATAAAAACCATCTTATTTCAGATAGTTTTATCCTATTTTATTCCGTTGTTCACCAAAAACCCGGCTCTTTCCCCAATAATCTCTACATATTTCAGCAAATTCTCGCACACTTCGCGGTGCGAATCCCCCAGGAATTTTATGTTCGCTACACATTCGCACTAAGATAATGCGTATATCCTCATTCTCCTTTTCTTGATATACCTTCGACCTAAATATTAGAAAAGGCAGCTTTTTATTTTAGCTGCGAATGCATTTTTTACTCAATTAGAGCCACGCACTTGGAGAGAATGGTTCGTTTTATTAGTATTATAAGGCCAATTCCTTGCGAAAAAAACTTATATTAAATCTTGCGGTCTGTAAAATTCACATCCCAGCTTTCTAAAATCCTTAGCATTCCAAGTTAAGACCGAAATCTCCAGATTTCTTGATTCTCAGCTAAGTAAACATCAACCAAATCAACCTTTACCTCTCGAAAACGAGCCAGGACTCTTTGCACTAAACCGTCTTCACCAAGTTCCACTCCATCTGACTCAATAAAATCTTCGAAAACCTGCAATATTGCTTCTTTATTAAAACTATAAACTTTGCGTAAGACCCAGTAAGCTCCAATAAGAACAATTGACTGAACATGAAATGCTACATTTCCTTGTTCTATAAGCCGGACTAATTGCTCAATTTGGGCATCATCATCCTGAGTGAATAAGCGAATAAGAATATTTGTATCAACTATCATTACCTTATTCATCTTTTAACTCCATCGATTTCTTTTTAAGCTCTTTTGCACGTTCCGCCCTGGCCAAATCAATGGCTTCATCCGCATTAAGGTTTATTGCAGGCTTTAACGCTCCCATTACCCCTCGGATTGACTTCTTGGTTTTAGGCTGGACTTCAATAATTCCTTCTTTTTCATTTAAGATAAAAGCTAGTCGATCTCCTTCATTAAGTTTTAATAGGTTTCTCAACTCTACCGGAATAGTCATTTGTCCTTTGCTGGTTAACTTTCCAGAGAGAAGTTGCTTTGCCATAATCAATTACCCCTTTACAAAGAGTATTACTTAAAGAGTAAGTAATACTCTTGTGAAGTCAAGTTTTTCCAGGTTGCTCTTCAATCGCCACGGCCACTGTCTCAAGACCAAAGGCTTGGCTCCACTGAGAAATCAGGTCCAGATCGGGAAAACCGGGATTTTCATTGGACTGCTCTTTGCGCTTGGCAAGGAGGGATCAGATCTCTTCGTCCAGACTCTTCAAAAAAAGCCCTCACCTATTTTCTAATAGAATTGCCCGGGGCTGCTGAGGGCAACCCAGGGCAATTCTATTCTATGGTCAATTCATTATTTTCCTGATTTCCTCTTCCCTCAGTCCCGTAGCTTTAATAATCACGTCAATTCCCATACCTAGCCTCAGTAAATTTTCCGCCACTTCCAGCTTACCCTTCTCCACTCCCTGTTCTATGCCTTTTTCTATACCCTTTTCCATGCCTTTTTCTATACCCTTTTCCATGCCTTCTGTGATTAGCTTTTCCGCAATAGTCATAATGACTTCACTCCTTTCCAAAGAACTCTCTTTGGCCAATTCGTAGACCGTCTGAAATTCCAAATCATTCCTGGCATTCATGATGTAGCGGATAAAAGTCTCAAAGTATTCCAGCCCATTGCCTTGGTTTTCCAGCTGATTAAAAGCCATGATGGATTCTTCTAAAGTCTTCAGAAATACCGTATAGTCCTGTTCAAAGATGTCTCTTAACAACTTTAAAAATATCTGAAGCTTAACGCTGCCTTTGATGTCCGCATTACTATAGCGGGAGATATTATACAGCAAATAGGAAAAATCCGGAAGGCAGTCGGTGACGGCAAGAGGCAGCTGATCATAGTCTTCAATTAGGCCTGAAAGTTTCACCGGACTGTTCCAGCGTGCTTTGCCGTGATAGACCACCATGGGGATGATTACCGGCAGTTTGGCCGTGGGCTGATCTGCCGTTTTTTGTTCCCAGATGTTCAGCATGTATTTCAACAATTGGAGAGCTATCTTGGGAGAGGGGTAACTTTTATGCTCAAAAAGAAGGTAAAGATAGCCGTCTTTATGATTGATTTTAGTTTGGAATAGCAGATCGGAAAAGGTTTCTTCCAACTCTTTTTCAATAAAGCTGTCCTTTTGCAGAGAAATGCTCTCTAAATCCATAAATTCCAGGAGTTCCCGAGGCAGATAGTTTTGCAAAAAATCCTGAGCCGTCTGAAGATCACTGAGGGTCTCTTTAAAGAATTTATCATGAGGTTTATGGATAAGACTCAATTCCCTCACTCCTTTTGACGGACTCCCTTGTAGGGAGAAACAAATGTTTAATTATAATATATCATCTAATCCAGATATATTTCAATCCACGCTATTTTTTTGATATTGCCGAAAGGGGGCACACGGGGGCACACGGGGGGGCACACGGGGACGGTTCTCTTGTGTCAAGCTAGTATCCATGGTAGAATCTGAGAAAAGGGGAGAAGGGGCGGTGTGAAGGATGCCCAGGAAGCCAAGAAAGAAGAGTGAAACAGGAATCTACCATGTTATAGTACGGGGAATTGGCCAGCAGGATATTTTCTACGAAGAAGACGATTTTCAGAGATACCTGGAAACCACAAAAAAGGTATCGCTAGAAAGTGGAGTAAGCGTACTTGGGTATTGCTTGATGACCAATCACGTTCATTTATTGCTAAGAGAAGACTATGGCGATATATCAGTGTTTATGAAACGCTTGGGTATAAGTTACGCTTACTGGTACAACTGGAAATACGAAAGAATTGGACACGTGTTTCAAGATCGATTTAAGAGTGAATGCGTCGAGAACGACGGATACCTACTGACAGTCATTCGCTACATGCACAAAAATCCCGTCAAAGCATCTATCATCAGCAAACCAGAGGAATATGAATGGAGCAGTTGCACTGCTTATTATAAAGCGGATCGAAATACTGGCACATTTCCTGATACCAGTCTAATCTTAAGGATTATACATAATGAAAAGAAAAAAGCAATAGAAGGACTTCAAAAATTCACAGAAGAGGGTAACGAAGACCACTGCCTGGATTGCGATAAGACCAAACGAATCAGCGAAAGCGAAGCATATGAAATCACCAAGAGAATAATGAAAGGTAAACCAGTAACGGCTTTACAGAAGATGGACCAGGATGCACGAAACAAAATATTGAGT
>NZ_JUEE01000042.1:0-11557 GCF_000802135.1 Desulfosporosinus sp. BICA1-9 | reverse complement strand
GTTTGGGGGGTAAGGCCAATATGTCCTACAACAGGAATTCCTGCACGAGTTAAGCTTTCAACGATCGGAACAAGGTTTAAGCCTCCTTCGAGTTTTATTGCGTCCGCTCCCCCTTCCTTAATCAGTCTCCCAGCATTGATTATGGCAAGATCGAGTGTCGCATAGCTCATAAACGGCATATCAGCAATGACAAACGTTTTTGCAGCACCCCTGCGGACGGCTTTTGTATGGTGGAGCATGTCTTCCATAGTTACTGGAACAGTGGAATCATAGCCTAAAACTACCATCCCTAAAGAATCCCCGACTAAGATTGTGTCGACGCCTGCATCTTCTACTAACTTGGCTGAAGGATAATCATAGGCTGTTAACATACTGATTTTTTCACCAGCTTGTTTCATTTTTTCAAAATCAGGAATAGTCTTTTTCATTGTCCATTTTACCTCCCTTGTTAAAGTTCATACTTTCGCTCTACATTTTTAATACTCTTTTATACTGTCAATTAGTCATACTCCTTCAAGTTTAGGCATAGGTAGATATCAGTCAAAGGAGGGATAACCATGTCAAAATCCTTTCATTTAAGCTTAATTCTAAAAGGAATTCTCTGGGCGGCGATCTTAGCATTGTTATTGTCTCTGTTCTTTGGTGTCCTACTCTCTTACACATCACTCCCTGAATCAGAACTGTCGCTCAACATTATCTTTGGAACCAGCATTTTTGTCGCTGCCTTTGTCACAGCACACCAAGCGGGCACAAAGGGTCTCTACTATGGATTGAGTGTAGGTCTCGGATTCATCCTTCTGGTCTTGGTCTTATCCGCTGTTTTTTTGTCTGGTACCCCATCCTGGTTAAAGATGGCAGAGAAATCCATCATAGCCTTAGTTGCTGGCGGAATAGGTGGAATAGCGGGAGTCCTTTTTCCTCAATCTTAGCAGCAATTTTAAAGCAGCCTCTTTTTAGAAGAAAGGGAAATCTCATAGTGAGATTTCCCTTTCTTCTAAATTTGAACGTTTTTAATAATTTCTATCTTTACTGCCAAATTCCTGCTTACTTGACGCTGGAATTAAATAAATATTCAAAATGCTTCACATTTCATCTCCAAGGTTATACAATACCGTCAAAGTTACTTTAGGAGGATTAATCTATGTGCATTGAAAAGACACCTTGGGAGCAAGTTATTGAGTTTCATGGTCATACTTGCCCAGAAATTGCCTTAGGTTTTCGGGTAGCCCAAATTGCCAGGCGTGAACTAGAAATTAGCCCTTCAGCCAATTCTGAACTTATCGTCACAGCTTATACCCATTCCTGTGCTGTCGATGCTTTCCAAGTCTTAAATCACACAACCTACGGCCGTGGGAATTTATTTGTTCATGAAAAGAAGCAACATGTTTATGATTTTCACTACTCAGGGATAGCTGAAGGCTTGCAAATCTCCATACGCTCTGAAGTACTTGAACACCTCTCGGTAGCTACCGAACAATTGTCTCCACGTGAGAAGCAAAATGCTTTAATAGAAACCCTAAAATTTATCTTAGGGATAGAAGAGCTCCTTTTCTGTACAATTCAGAAACTCTAACTCCCGGTTAAACCACCCCACGTTGACGATCTCTCCAAAATCTCCAGACGAGAAGGATAAGGGAAACCCCTACGAATGCCATACTACTCCATTGGGCGGCTGTCCAGTCGAATAGAAATCGTGGGCTATCCCCTCTGAGGCTCTCTAAAAAGAACCTTGATAAGTTATATAAGACCATATATAACAAAAAGATCATACCTGACGGCCATTTTCTTAATTTCAGAATGACAAGGAGAGCAAAAATTATCACATCCACTTGCCCTTCCCATACTTCGGCTGGCCACAACGGTTGGTCCCCAAACTTATCTCGGGCAATTGTCCCTTCGGGATATAGAATTCCAAAATCCCCTCCTGTCGGCCCTCCAAAAGCATCCCCATTCATCAGGTTGGCATTCCTGCCGACCGATTGAGCCAACACAAGCCCCGGAGCAGCCAAATCAGCAAGTTCCCAAAATGGTAACTTCTTATACCAAACGTAAATTGCCGCCGCTAAAAGAGCTCCTATTACACCTCCTTGGATGGAAAGTCCACCATGCCAAATCGCAATAATTTCACCAGGGTATTGACGATAAAATGCCCAGTCGAAAAAAAACACTTGCCAAAAACGAGCACCCAAGATGCCGGAAATTAGTAATATGGGCGCTAAATCCATGAAAACGTCCATATATTGCGGTCGACCCTCTGCTTTAGCGAAGTACAGTGTAACACCTACTCCAAGAATAAATGCTAATGCAAAAAGGGTACCATAAGCTCTAATCGGAAAATCTCCCACAAAAAACCAGTATTGATGCATAGTGCCCTCCTTTGATTGAAAAACCCGTCTTCACAAATTATTCTTACCCATTGACTATCTCTGCAATAAATGAGCATCATCATTATATCTTGTATGCTAGAAGAGCTCAAGCGCACATCTAGCTTAACCTAGTGCCCGAGACCACTAACCGTCGATTGGTGGCTCATATTACAGCTTTAGAACTTCTTTTCTGAAGACTACGTGCTTCAGTGAACTAAATAATTATAAAAACAGACTCGATACTTCATCGAATCTGTTTAAACTTTCAACTATTTAGTTTTGCGTAAAAAGGATCAAATTTATTGGAATTGGGTATCGCTGCATCTCGCTGTGCTTTTCCGGTAGGTTTTTGAACTCTTTGAAAATAGTCGGAATGCTTCTTCTTAGCTGATCCCGCATCGGAGTATAATGTAACAAATAAGGCAGCAAATGCAATTAGTACTACAAACCACTGAAATAACATAACTAAACACCTCCATCCTTTATTTTATGACCTTCTGGGCAATTGTCAAGTCTTTTAATTAAAAGTCGCAGTTAAGCGGTCACCAGGATGTAAAACCGTCGTAAATTCAGCGGGTTGACCATTGACACTGATTTTTAAGGAGCCTGAAATCTTCTCTTCAGGAAACTTAACATAGGGTAACAAATCCGAAAGAATCGGCATGCGCTTGAATCCCTCTACTTTAAGATCCATACCATCCGTAAGGGGTTCGTCCATGGTAACAGTCTTGCCATGAAACGAAATAACAGTCTCTTGGGGAGGATACTCAATATCTATTCCATTAACTTTAAAGGGCATGGACTTGGGACAGAGTTGTAACTCGCCAACTGTAATCTGCTTTGTGTAAACCTCTATAGAATCCCCCTCTTGGATTATACAGTTCCGCCCTACTTCACAGTCATTGACTAAAATCGTACGGTTTAAGTTAAGAACAAGGGGTTCTCCATTGATCCGAATCTCTATAGCTACTTTTTTACCAAGTTCAAAACCTTTTTCTTGCAGGAGATTGTCTAAATTATCATTTGGAAGGTAGGTGATTTTATATCCGTCCAGTATGGGATCTTTTTCATTCATCGGTTGTTGGTTTACGAAAACCTGCGGAACAAATTTTTCACGCTGACCATTCCAAGAAATCCAGCTAGCCTTTTGAGGAGGCAATACATCCTCAAGATATGCTTTAGCATCGATCCCCTGTTCTCCTGGGGTAAAGGAAATTTCGTCTCCAGCCTTTAATGACTGATCTAATTTCCCCGGCTTGTCATTTACCCTTAATTGGGCTGGACTTCCCATAGTCCCCTTAATGACCCGCATCTCACTGTTCCATTCAAAGGTTAAGGCCGCTCCTGGCTTTCCAAAAAAAGTACGAGGCTGGATGCCAGCAGCGAGTAAGGCTTCCGCAACCGTGGTTAATTGTAATTCGAAAATTGGTACAGGCTTATTGTTGACTAAAACGGTATAATACTGAAGCCCGTTTCCTTCAAGAGCAGCTATGCCAATTCCAATCGGGGTGATGCTTTCCGGTCCCTTGACACTTTTCTCCCCAAAAATCTCCCCTAACCTTTCTCTGATTTGAAGACCGACGCGATTTTTGGGGATTTCAAGGGTCTCTGCCAAAACCTCAGTAAGACTAGGCGTTAAACTGCCACCGCCAATCAGAATAATGGCTTGTGGAACGTCATGATTGAGATTCAGAATCTCTCTTGAAATACTCTCAGCTAAGGTTTTAACCACAGGTAGGATTATCTTTAAGACTTCTTCCTTATTTACAACGACTTTTGCACCAAGAAAATCTTTAAATTTTAATTGCTCTTTGGTATTTAATTCTCGTTTTACTTTTTCTCCAACCTTAAAATCGAGCAAATAATGCCCACAGATCGTTTCTGTGACTTCATCTCCTGCCATAGGGACCATCCCATAAGCAAAAAAAGATCCATTTCTAGTCAAAGCAATATCTGCTGTTCCAGCCCCAACATCCACCAAAGCCAGATTAAGACGCCTCATATTAGCGGGTATTGCTGCTTGGCCTGCGGCAATCGGTTCTAGGGTCAAACTTGTCATTTCTAAACCTACTCGACCTAAGACAGCTACCAAACCATCGACGACTGTTCGGGGTAAGAAGGTCGCAATCACAGACACCTTGGCAGTTTTTCCGCGTTGCCCGATCAAATTAGATATTTCTTCTCCCTCATTCCAGCGGGCAATGGGATTATATCCAACACAGAGGTAGCTATGAGCCTCATCTGCACTGGATGATTCAAGTTGGTGTAACGCTTGATGAACCGCCTCCATCTCTAGGGCCAGTACACTCTCTCGTTCCCAACGGACAGGAAGCACTTCTTTATGTTCAGCAACAGCCACTTCTGTTCTCAGCGCACGGCCCGCAGCAGCCACAGCAACCTGTTTTAAGGGTCTCTCTAACTTCTTTTCCAAGCTCTCTTTAACCTTGACGACCGCCCGAGCGACTTCGTCCACATCATGAACTTGTCCATCATACATAGCCCTTTGTCGATGCTCAGTTTGGGCACTGGCCAAAATCTCATAACCTTGTCCTACACCCTTGGTCATCACAAGCCCCATCACCATGCGGGTACCAATATCCAATGCAAAAATAGGTTCCACTTATTTCACCTCTCTTTGTCTAAATTCGACTCTTTCGAGACAAAATCCTTTAGTTATAAAACAAAACTCCGAATATGTTCTCACTCTCACAATCTGTGCCGCCTAATTCAATTTAAGGTATAATTAGTTTGTTTGCATAACCTAAAGCAATTATACCTTAAAGGGGGTCTATGGACTCAACTTTTTATGTCTTAAATAAAAGGTCTCCTCCTAGAGAAAGTTCATTTCAATGAGAGGAGACCTTTTGTATACAATTACCTTTTTCCCCTTACCTATAACAACAGAAGTATTCTTCTTTAAAGCTATTGGCTTAAAAAGATTTTATCATTTCCAAAGGCCAAAGGGTTATTTGCGGGATGTAAGTAATAATAATTAGGACCACAATCATAGCTAGCAAGAATGGCCACAACCGCTTAATGATAAGATCCATTCGAGTACCTGCAATATTTGCTGCTACATATAAGTTAATTCCTACAGGCGGTGTAACAAGACCAATCCCTAAATTGACAATCATTAAGACCCCGAAATGAACGGGGTCAATTCCTAAGGCCATGATAATTGGCACAAGAATTGGCGTAAGGATAATAATGGCTGCCGCTGTCTCCATCACCATACCCACTAAGAGAAGAAAAACGTTGACAATTGCCAGAATGACTAGAGGATTACGGGAGATCCCTAAGAGCCAAACAGCAATATCTTGTGGAATCTGCTCCCGGGTAAGCACTAAAGCAAAAAGTGCAGCGCAGCCAATAATAAACATGATGATGGCTGTGGTAATAACACTTGACGCAAGACTCTCCTGGAGTTTTTTCCAAGTAAGTTCCCGATAGACGAAACTACCAACAATATACCCATAGACAACTGCTACCACTGCGGCTTCCGTAGGTGTAAAAATACTACCATAAATTCCACCTAGAATAATTACTGGCATTAACAAACCCCATAAAGAGTCTTTAAATGCCGATAGGATTTCTTTGGGAGTAGCGGGTTCTTCTTTGCCATACCCTTCTTTACGGGAAATCACATAACCTACAATGATAAGAGCAATCCCAATGAGGATACCGGGTCCAAATCCACCAAGGAACAGATCACCGATGGACACATTGCCACTTATCCCATATAAGACCAGAGGTATACTCGGTGGAATAACAATTCCGATAGCCCCGGAACATGCTTGTACACTCGCTGAAAATTCTCTATTATATCCTTTTTTGACCATGGATGGGATGAGAATTGTACCTAAAGCAGCTGTGGCAGCTGCACCAGATCCGGAAATAGCAGCAAAAAAGATACCTGCCAGAATGGACACGATCGTTAATCCTCCGTGCATCCTGCCCACTAATGTACTGGCGAAATCTATCAAGCGCCTGGAAATTCCACCGACGGCCATAAGATTACCCGCCAAAATAAAGAACGGAATAGCCATTAAAGGAAATGAGTCCATAGCCCCAAACATCCTTTGGGGAACAATCAGTAAATTCATATTGCCGACAAAAAATAAAGCCGAAGCAGCTCCCAACCCGAGACTTACAGCAATAGGGGCACCAATTAACATGAGTACTAAGGTAATCAAAAATAAAACAATACTCATATCAACTTCCCCCTTTTAATAATTTTTTCAATTTCGGCAAAAGAACTAATCAGTAATAAGACACCACTAATTGGAATAATGAGGTATACATACCCGATGGGTAGTCCCATAGCTGGAGTTAATTGACCAAACGACCGAACTGCAAATTGACTGCCGAAATAAATTAGCAAACTGTAAAACACACTGCTAACTAGCAGGGCAATAACCTGGACAACTTGTCTAGTCCGCCCTGGTAAAAAGCCTGCAAAGATCTCAATCATAGGATGGGCTTTTTTTTCTATGGCTAAGCTTGCTCCCAAGAAAGTAATCCAGATCATCAAATATCTAGCAAGTTCTTCAGACCAAGCTAGGGGATGTTCCAGTAGGAAGCGGGAAATAACCTGAGCGAAAACCGCTAAGGTCATAATTATCAGGAGTAAATTAGTAAATCGACCTATAACTTTATTAACATTATGCACGACCGTACTCAGCATATGGTTCCCCCTTCTGAAATATTGTAAGAGGAAGTAGGAAACCTCTACTCCCCCTTACAGAATTTCTATTTTGTGTCAAGAATTTGCTTGATGATATCTTCACCAATCTCTTTTGAATATTTTTCATAGACAGGTTTTACCTTCTCACGGAACGCTGTGGAATCAGGTGTTGTGATAACCGTACCAAATTTCTTCATATCGGCTATGTACTTTTCATCAGCCTCTTTTAACATTTGTCTCTCAACTTTAGCGTTGCTCTTAGACAGTTCTTTAAAAGTCACCTTGATATCATCAGGGAAACTATCCCAAACCTTTTTACTAATGACTAAAACCATCGGTGAGTAGTTATGATTGGTCAGTGCTACGTATTTCTGCACCTCGTACAAACGGGAGGTACTAATAATAGCTAAAGGATTCTCCTGTCCGTCGATGGTTCCCTGCTGGAGGGCAGTAAATACTTCTGCAAAAGCCATTGGAGTCGGTAAAGCGCCAAGTGACTTCCAGGCATCCATGTGAATCGGGTTCTCCATAGTTCTGATTTTCAAGCCTTGAATATCTTCTGGTTTTTCGATAGGTCTCTTAGAATTCGTCAAATTACGAAATCCGTTTTCCCAGAAGGATAAACCGACTAAGCCCTGACTGGACATTCCGTCTAAAAGCTTTTCACCAATAGGTCCGTCCAATACTTTAATTGCTTGCTCCCTGTCTTTAAATAAGAAGGGCAAATCAAATATTTTCATTTTAGGATCAAAATTCCCAGCTACAGCCGTTGTTGATAAGACCATATCCATAGTTCCAAGTTTAGCACCTTCAAGCATTTCCCTTTCACCGCCTACGGTAGCTTCAGGGAAGACAGCGATTTTTACACGGCCATTGGTTTTTTCTTCAATCTGTTTACCCATGTTAATTAATTCAGTGTTCATCGGATGACTGGCAGCGGCAACATGTCCAGCTTTAAGTTCCCATTTTTGCTCACTAGTGGCAGCCTTGTCGGAACTTTTAGCACCGCAACCGGCCACCGCCAATAAACCCAGCGTTAACAATCCAATTAAACTAATACTAATAAATTTTGACTTTTTCATTATTTTCCTCCTCCATAATTTAAGAAGATTTTTTAATTTCATACCCGCTTCTTCACCTTATCTCTATTTTGGGTACCCCTCCCTCTTTTAGATACGATTTTTCTAATACTTCGATAGGATGTAACACCTCTATAGTCAAACCATGCCTTTTTATGCCGTGCTCCAATTGAATGCGACAGGCCGGGCAGGAGGTGGCCAGAACGGAAGCCCCTGTTTGTTTAACATTTTCGATTTTCCGATCAAGTATTTTCATCGAAATATCATAGTGGAAAATATTAAATGTACCTCCACCGCCGCAACAGCGATCAGCTTCAGCCATTTCCTTAAAGTTTACCCCTGCCGACTCCAGAACCTTGCGGGGAGCCTCCCTCACATTTTGATAGCGGACTAAATGACAAGGATCATGATAAGTCACCGTTGTTTCTGCACATTCGCTTACTGAGGGCAACTTGTCAGATAAAAACTGATTTATATCCATTACCTTACTGACAAAGCTTAAGGCTTCAGCCTCTTCACTCTTCCCTTGGAATAGTTCACCATAAGACTGCATTGTGGATCCGCAAGTAGCACAATCGGTCAAAATGACATCCACCCCGGTAGCTGAGAAGGCTTCTATATTCTGCCAAGCAAGTTTGCGGGCGTTTTCCACATCTCCATAATTATCATGAGCTGCCCCGCAGCAAACAACCTTAGTCGGAATGACAACTTCATAGTCCAGCTTTTCCAAAATATTAATAGCTGCCCTAAGCACCTGCGGGTAAACATTATTATCCATACAACTTAAGAAAAATCCTACTTTTTTATCGCTCTTCTTAAGTTCAATTCCTTTCAAGAGTTCTCGAAAAGTATTCTTAGGCAATTGAGGCAAGATATCTTCCTTAGTCTTTAACGTTTTGGGCAGCAAACGATTTACTCCAGTCCTTCGAGCCAGTTTTAAAGAATCTAAAACCAGCGTAAAGTGTTTTGGTTTGACCAGCACATTTTTTAACAGAATATGACGTACCAATGGTTGCCCCTTTTTAATGGCGAAATGGGCCCTTGCTGCTCTAATGATCTTATCCGTAGGTACCTGAGGTGGGCAGCTAACAACACAAGCACGACAACCCAGACATAAATCCAGATAATCCCTCATTTTCGGAGTTAGGTCTAGATTCCCGGCTAAGTGTTCGCGCACTAACCTTAACCTTCCCCTGGCTACCGACATTTCCCGCTTTTCTACACTAAAAATCGGGCAAACAGCAGTACATGAACCACAGCGAATACAACGATATAATTCTTCGGTAAATTCATGTAAAGGTTTCATTCTACTGCCTCCGCAGGTAAGACCTTGTTGGAATTCATGATGTTTCGGGGATCCAAGGCATGCTTTATTTTGCGCATGACATCTATTCCTGTTTCACCCAGTTCCCACTCCATGAATTTGACCTTATCCAGCCCAATCCCATGTTCCCCGCTCAAAGTACCACCCAACTCTAAAGCAGCTTTAAACATTTCATCGATCGCTAGTTTAACACGCTTAATTTCATCGTGATTGTTCTCATCTGTGAGAATTATGGGATGCATGTTCCCATCACCGGCATGCCCTAAAATGGGAATTTTAAGTTGATACTTGGCCGCTAAATCTGTAATAGTCTTGACTATGTCCGGAATCTTACTGCGTGGTACAGTGACATCTTCCACGTAAAGAGTTGGGGCACTTTTAGCCATCGAGGAAAAAGCAGCTTTACGACCCGCCCAGATTTGATTGGACTCTGCCTCCGTGGTTGCTATTCTGATTTCACGTGCACCAAACTGTCGGCACACTTCTTCTACTTGTTTAATTTGTACCGGAACATCTCTTTCGCTGCCATCGACTTCAATCAAGATGGCGGCTGCAGCATCTACCGGCAAGCCGCAGGGTACATAGGCTTCAATCAAACGCATTGCTTCTCGGTCCATGAACTCTAAGGTGGTGGGAATAATTTTAGCGGCAATGACCCCTGAAACTGTCCGTGCTGCATCTAACAAATCATCGAATACTGCAAGCATTGTTCGTTTACTCTCGGGCAATGGTATGAGACGTAAAATAAGTTCGGTAAAAATCCCCAAAGTCCCTTCGGAACCGACAAACAGTTTAGTTAAATCATACCCAGTGACATTTTTTACGGTTTTGCCGCCCATTTTTAAGATTCTACCATCCGCTAGGACCATTTTAAAACCTAACACATAGTCGCGAGTTACCCCATATTTAAATCCACGAGGACCACCGGCATTTGTCGCTACATTTCCTCCCAACATCGACATACTCGAGGCCTGAGGATCAGGTGGATAGAATAAACCTAAAGCTTCTACCTGACGCTGGAAATCAGCAGTAATAACCCCAGCTTGGACTACTGCGCAAAGGTTAGCTGTATCTATTTCAATAATCCTGTCAAAACGGTGCATTGCCAAGACAATACCACCTTTGATAGGTATCGAGTTCCCACAAATATTAGACCCGCCACCTCTAGGAGTTATCGGTATACCAGCTTGGTTTGCCAGCATTACAACTTGGGAAATCTCCTCAATAGTGCCGGGTATGACCACGGCTTCAGGAATCTGATGGTTAGGCGTCGGATCATAAGAATAGCAAATAATATCTTCTTTGTCTGTTAACACGTTTTCTCGACCTACACATTGCTGTAAAGAATGAACAAAACTTTTTTCTAACAACGATAATCCTCCTACCTTTACTGTTCTAAAAACAGTAAATAATTTTGGCTGAATGACTAAAACTCTCTTAAAATAGTTGTTTGGTTGGACCATTTGTTCATCTAACTTATGAACAAATTTCGTAGCGGTCCAACCCAATTAATAGTTATTCGCGATTTTCGACAAGACTCCTTCTTCTATTTTACAAAACAGATAAAAAAATATCGTTGTTATACATCACTTTAGTCCTTTTTCGTTGTCATAACGTTTAAAGCATGATAAAATTTCATTAGACCAGCTAATAAAAGTCAAGAGTTTGTCTGATTATTTCTTTTAATTTTCGGTTTGTAAAATACGGCATAACAAACTAAGCCATTGAAAAATCCGAACAATGACCTAAACGTTAATTTTTGGGAAGCCCACCTAGAGAAACGGGACGCTCGGCGCTAGCCAAGCAAACTCTCTTTCAATTTGGGGTAACTCTCTGGAGTAAAAGAGACTTTGCAGTCTTCAAGCGTTTGGGTGTAGTGCACGTGTCAATAGGATGATGGCGAGCATATCCTCGGTCTAACGCCCTCCGGTATCCCTCGCATCACCTTTGACACGATCCGAATGGCTCTGTCGTATCCAAACTATTCCTTTAAGCAGCTGCTGGTTGAGGCTTTGTTGTCCTCCAAGTTTGATGATCTTCAGGTCGTTTAATCACAAAGGGCTTTTGGTCACGAAGAACAGCAAATATGTAGTGAAGAAGTTTG
>NZ_JUEE01000041.1:0-7862 GCF_000802135.1 Desulfosporosinus sp. BICA1-9 | reverse complement strand
GGCAAACCCTCAGGTTTATAGGTTTCTAAAATGGTTCTCGCCACTTCATAGGCTCTTTCCGAAAAATCTTTACCACCGTCTGCCAGCCATACATCTCTCATGCGACGGTCGATAACATTACTCTTGGATTGGGTACGCATATGTTTGAAGGTGTGTTCTTCGCTAATAAAGTTACCAGCGGTGCCTACCTGCTTAATAACATCTATAGCTAAGGTCTCATCCGACACACTGATCCCACATACTGCTTTTTTGATCATCCTAGCCATCTCGTTATCCATCACCATTTGGGCGTAATCGTAGGTGATGCCGAGTTCTAACATGCCCGCTCCATAGATCAGGTTGGACCCTGCCAACGCTGTCAGCATAGCGGTAATCGTGAACTCATGAGATGCTTGGGCGTCCGGAACTTTGCTATCTACCTAGCCACCAGCTACCCAGCTAGGCAGTAAATAGAATTGGGCCAGTTTTGCCACGCCGGCATTGATCATGCCCAATTCTGGAGAACCGACGGGAGCAGTAGCAAACCGCAAATCCATGATGGTGGTGGAACTACCATAAATAACAGGCGCCCCTTTGCAAGTTAGCTGGCTCAAGACGATACCACTTAGGACTTCTGCATTGTGCGTAACAAGACTACCGGCTAAGGTAATCGGTGAGGTAGCCCCCGCCATGGCCATGGATAGTACATTGACTGCAATACCAGCGCGTGCACCTTCGATGATCACTTCAGTGCAATGTCCAACCAATTGTAAAGGGCTTGTAGGGCAGACATTGCAAGAGAAGATAGGGCGTTCCCGCAGCTTGTCTTCCCCTCCAACGACAGCTGCAGCCATTCTTAAGACCTTTTTAAAGTTTTTACCGCCTTCAGTGCCGATGAAGACATGCTTAGAAGTATTGTTGAAGAGAGCCTCTGCATTGTGAACCACTGCAGCCTCTGCCGGAACATCTTGGGGGGCTACAGGACGTAAAACTGCATCCATCTCATCCATAGCATCACAGAAGCGGGATATATTTATGACATCCTGTTTAGTCGTCTTCCGATACTCTTTGGTATAAGGGTCAATGATTGAAACCCCTTCACCAAAATTAATAAAATGAACCCTCTTGCCACCTAAGATAATGTCATGTTTGGGATTACGTCCGGCCAATAACACGGTATTAGGGGCTGTACGAATGGCGTCTTCTACGATATGAGGAGGAATCTTGACAACACGAGTTTGAAAATCGACATGAGCTCCTCCCGCCGCGAAAATATCTAAAGCCTCTTTGGATTCAACTTTAATGCCTGTTTTCTCTAAGACCTCTAACGTTCCACTGTGAATATCATAAAGTTCATCATCTGAAAATATATTCAGTCCGAAGCCTTCAAATTTTCCGAATCCTGCTTTAACTTCACTTCTCAATTATTTCACCTCCACTTGTTGCATTATGAATTAATTCAAAATTGCTGTAGCCATTTCTTTGGCAGCCATAGCATCTGCGCAATAACCATCTGCACCGATCTCATCAGCAAAGCTTTGAGAAACGGGTGCGCCTCCAACCAGAATCTTGACCTTGTCACGCAGTCCTTCTTCAGTGATTAATTCGATGGTTGCTTTCATATTGAGCATCGTTGTCGTTAACAGAGCAGATAAACCCACAATCTTGGCATCATGCTCCTTAATCGCTGCCACAAATTTTTCCGGCGATACATCCACTCCTAGATCGACAACATTAAAGCCACCGCTTTCCATAATCATAACAACAAGATTCTTGCCAATGTCGTGAAGGTCTCCAGCAACAGTCCCGATCAGGATGGTCTTAGTGACAGCGATTTGTGACCCTGTGAGAAGAGGTTTTACAATTTTCATGCCTTCCGATAATGCTTTGGCAGACATCATGACTTCAGGTACATACATATCACCAGCTTTGAATTTTGGGGTAACAATATCCATACCGATCAGCAACCCCTTGGAGATGATTTCCATGGGATCACCACCACCATCTACCATTTTCTGGGTCAGATCTTTTACGGCAGCAGCATTACCTTTGAATACATAATCGGCCAATTGATCAAAATCACTCATTTTGACATCCTCCTTAAAGATATATAGATCTAAATTAATCTTAGATTAATCTTAGTCTAAATCAATTTCTTTGTATAATTCCGACTTTTTATGCCGGGTATAAATCTATAAAACTCAGTCTAAAACTCAATTTAATGGCTCGATTTAGCCTTTGCAATATAGGCTTGGAGTGCTTTATCGGTATCAGGATCGAGTAAAGTTTCAGGGGCGTTCTGAAGAATTTGTTTAAACTTTCGATTTGCCCTGACTGTCACGTCTTCTGAGCCGGCGCTTTTCCAATCACTATAATTTCCCCAATCCGATACAGATGGAGTCCATAAGGTTCGGAACTTTTCAAAGGTACTCATGTGGGACAAGTAGGTGCCCGTATGCCCTACCTCTTGAATGACCTCGACGGCTAAAGCTTCATCAGAAGTATCAATACCCTGTGAAATCCGCCTCACTCTTCTGACGAGTTCTTCATCAATAACGAATTTCTCATAAGAAGTCGTCATGATGGCATCCAAAACTCCAAGACTCTGAACAGACATATGGGCTCCACTCAACATTCCCATCATTAAGCTCTGCATGCTTTCATACCCTGCCTGGCAATCCACCGTTTTAGAATGAGTAATTCCAGACATTGTTCTCACGGGTAAGTGGTAAAAATCCAAACCCATTTGTAAGCTGGCAGTATTGATCAACATTGCTTCCGGCGTCCCAGCAGCGAAGGTAGCCTCCTTCATATATCCCGAGGTGGATGCGGTTGCATAGACCAGTGGAGCACCTGGATTAATCAATTGAACCAAAACTAATCCGGCGATGGTTTCTGTGTTTTGGAGGACCGCGGTCCCCAAGAGGGAGATTGGTCCACTTACTCCGGCCATAATACAAGGTGCGAGCATGATCACCTGATTGTGTTTTGCGTATTCAATCATCGTTTCTAAAGTATCGGGAGCATATCCTAAGGGACTCAGAGAATTAACCAACACAGCGGTACAATGATTTTCCATCAGAAAACCAGGTTTGCCCATCGCAAGCTCAACCATATCCAACTGTTCTCGTACTTGTTGAGTGTTAGCACAGAAACCTATCACTGGTTTATCAGAGTTTTTTAGGGCTTCATACATCATCATCAGATATTTGTCATTAGTATCAACATCACTTGGGTCGACTGGAATGGTACCCACCAAGTCGACAACATCACTGGCTTGACACAATTTTTGGATATTGGCATAGTCTTCTAGGGTTGCCTCGCGCCGTCCCCTATCTAGGTCCTGAATATAGACAGGACCTACATTAGGCTGTACTAAGAATCCTTCACCAACCGTCAGGGAGTATTTATCGTTGCGGGCTCTCATCCGGAAGGTTTTAGGTGCAGTGCTCAAGGCCTGATCGACCATTTCACGAGAAATAAATACCGTTTTGTTTTCAACTCTAGCCCCATGTTTTTTGAAAATACTAAGAGCTTCTTCACTGTGAAACACGACACCAGTTTCTCGAAGAATTTTCAGGGTGGCTTCATGAACTCTTAACAAATCATCTTTACTCAGTACTTCAAGTTTAGTTTTTAGACCTCTCATAACGACCTCCCCATTTGATCTTGTTTGCTGTAAATTTCAGCTTACTCTTAGCCTAGATGAGTCATTATGACTCATCTAAGTCCCCCCGACTCGCACCATCTCACTTAACCCATTTAATTAAGTATAACTAAAATGGCCCCAAGGTTCTTTTCGCGCGAATACGTTCTTAAAATTAGTCAATTGTCGCAGTATTTGCTGAATGAACTAGGATTGATCTCCACCCCATTTAAGAAGGTCATTGGATACATAAGTATAATGCAATTCTTATGCCATAAACAAGAAACTAGCTGGAACTTGAAGACTCTGCAACCTCTAAAAAACGAATATTCTAATTGTACAGTCAACACTATTTACATTTATAGTGGTTCCTATATAATTTATATAAAAGGCATTTTCCAAAATAATACTCTAGTTGAATCTAACGAAGTAAAGTTCTGCAATATACTACATTTTTCGTATTAATTGCAGGTTTTTTTCATATTATATCGAATATTCTTCTTTAATAGATAATGTATACTATCATACTGAAACTTTATCCCTTACTAATCTTTTTGATATGGCCAAAAAGGAGGCGTAAAATTTGCCTGATTATAATGAAAGCACTTTAAATCGGGAGGATTTAAAAAGGATATTAGACAACTCCTTTGATGAAATTTTTGTCGTAGACCGCAACAGCATTGTCACGTACGTTAATGAAGCCTGTGTAAAACACTATGGAGTAAATCCTTCTGAGGTCATTGGGAAAACCGTCGATCATTTAATCAGCGAAGGATATTACTCACCTGCTTTGGCCCCCGTTGTTTTCCTAGAAAAAAAAATTGTTACCTTAGAACAAAAAACTAGGTCAGGGATTAATCTTGTTGTAACCGCTACTCCTGTCTTTAATTGCGATGGCGAGATTGATTTTATTGTCATGAACAGTAGGGATATCACTCAAATCGAGCAATTAAAACATGATTTAGATAAAACTAAGAAACTGGTGAACCATTATAAAGATAAAGTTGACGAATTAGTTCAACAAGTCAGCTATTTTAAAGGTTACTCTTTTTCTAACCAAAAAATGAAGTCATGCCTCGCTTTGGTTCAGAGAGTGGCTTTAGTCAATTCAACGGTCTTAATCCTTGGGGAGTCCGGAATAGGAAAAAACGTCTTAGCCTTGGACATTCACAAAATGAGCCCGCGCAAAGAAGGACCCTTTATCTGCATTAACGGTGCCACTATTCCAGAACATCTTTTAGAATCTGAACTTTTCGGTTATTGTCGAGGTGCATTTACGGGTGCAGACAAATACGGAAAGGTAGGTTTAGTGGAATTAGCCCATGGTGGCACTCTATTTCTCGACGAAATTGGCGAGATTCCTTTAGGAGTTCAGGCAAAATTATTAGAGCTTATCCAGGAACACCGTTTCCTTCCAGTTGGTGGAAAAGAACATAAAACAATTGACATTCGAATTATTGCTGCTACCAATCGTGATTTACCTCAACTCATTCAAGAAGGTAAGTTTCGTGAAGATCTGTATTATAGGTTAAGCGTTGTTGAGATCGATCCTCCTCCATTACGAGAAAGAAATGAAGATATAATCCCTTTATTGCATTATTTTTTAGAAAAATATGATTCTCAATATAAATACTCTCATCAATTTGATTCACGATGTCTTGATGTTCTTAAAAACTATTCCTGGCCTGGTAATATCCGTGAAATGGATCATCTAGCAGAACGGTTAGTCGTTACCATCCCAGAAGGCAAAATACTACCCGAACATTTGCCAAGCAAAATTTTCAAGATTCAGACCCCCCCCTCCAATAACAATCTTGTGGATAATGAACTATCGAAATGGAAGAATCTCTTGAAAGTAAGTGATGAGGAGGCTATCATTATTCGCTTATATAATGAGTTAAGAAGCTCCTATAAAGTAGCAAACACTCTTAATATTAGTCAAAGTAAAGTAACCCGAATCATACGCACTTATAGGCAGAATAGTACGCAGAAAATTGAAATCTAAATTTAATCCGAATTTATTGAACATTGGCTAATAATTTTAGCATTGCCTAAAGACAAGCGGAGGTATTTATGAGATTAACACAATTATATCTTCTCTGTGAAGTAGCTAAATATAACTCAATATCCATGGCAGCTGAACATGCCTTTATCACCCAACCGGCTGTCAGCTCCGCTATTAGCAAGCTTGAGGATGAATTAGGGGCCGTATTATTTAAGCGTACTACTTCTGGCGCTTACCCGACAGATATTGGCAAAATCATTATCGATAAGGCCCGGGATGTTCTTGATCGAGTGGAAGAGATTAAGCAAATTGCTAATACCTCTGAATTATCAGGTAGCTTGTCTGTTGGAATAATCCCCAGCATGGGCGACAAAATCATACCTAGCGTTTTATCACACCTGAAAAATAGGCATCCTAATATTAATATAAATTTATCCGTTGAAGAGTCAATCATTATTTTACAGAACGTTTTATCCGGTAAACTTGACCTTGGCATCGTTCTCTTGACTGAAGAAATTAACAGAAAAGACATTTTCAGCGAAGTTTTATTCTCAGATGAATTTTTGGTTTACGCGGGAAAAGATTCACCCCTGTCAGCTAAGGACTCTGTATCCTTAAAGGAAGCATTAGAGTATCCTGTTGTTGCCTACAATGACGAATATACAAAAAATAATGGTGGTATTACAAGCATTCTGAAAGATTATGGTGAGCCTAAAGTAGCCTTTAGGTTTTGTAACTTTGAACTCATTAAGCGAGTTGTCTCCCAAGGGATGGCGATCTCATTCTTTCCAAAATTCATGTCCATTGGTGATATTTATTTGAAATCAGGTGAAATAAAACCAATCCCTATTCATGATGTTAAATTAGGGATAACCGTCGGTTTAATCCGATCAAATCGGCAAACGGTTAATTTAATAGAGAAAGAGTTTATCCTAGAACTTAAATCTATTTGTGAAAATGGATTCTCTGTCTCTAAAGCTTCTCAAGCTAGTGGATAAATAACCGCCTTGGAAAAATGAGACTCGCTCTAGAGGGAATAATCCTTATAAAAACAGGTGATAACATTTCCATCATGTTATCACCTGTTTTAATCGTATCCTTGTGCCCTAAATTATACTAAACTGTTAAGGGTAGGATACTTTTTTTATTACATACTGATTGAATAATTATTTTTTTGGTCATATTTAGTGCAATCAACCTCATCATATTTTGTGGTAGGTTATTCCCAATAAAATAGACAATGAGCTTTTCATTCTACTTTTTGTTGTGCCTCCCGGGATAACTGTAATATACTAAACACTTATACGGGATATAATTAGAGGTGCAGCCAGGCATGGCTTATATTTGACGGCAAAAGGCGGCTTCTGGCTGAAGCCGCCTTTTGCTATGTTCTGGGCTGTCTTACAGCGACAGCCCCATATCATTAATCTTCTTCCGGATAATCGACAACTTGCTCTTTAGTTTCTTGGCCGAAATCCTCCTTGAGCCACTTGCGTAGGGACAGCCCTAAGATGATGATAATAAATATAATGGGTACGCTGGTGGCAACAGATGAAAGCTGAACTACCGGTAATCCGCCCACCATCATGATAGCCACCCCGATTACAGCAAGGAGTGCACACCAGAAAAGTCTTGTCCAGCGGGGAGATTCCTGATCATTCCTAATCTCTTTGCTAGAAATCATGGAAATAATATACGCATTGGAATCAATGGTAGTAGCTTGGAAAATAAGCATCACAAATAAGAAATAGGGAATCACTATTCCAGTGAAGGGTAAGGTATTTAAGACTTGGGTAATCATTGCCCCGGGACCGCCCTCCGCCATAGTCTTATCAATTGCTATCCCTTGATTAAGCAGAAGATCAACTGCATAGCCGCCGAACACTAAGAAGAACAGTGAACATCCGATTGTCGTTACAACCATCATATTTAGAACAACGTTTCTTATCGTTCTCCCCTTGGAGATCCTGGCAACAAATAATCCGAAATACATGGCCCATGCTGCCCACCAGGCCCAGTAAAATACTGTCCAGTCTTGAGGAAAACCAGATTTGGTAATCGGATCTGTATATAAACTCATCCGTAAAAAGTTAGTAGCCAAAACCCCTAGGCTGTCAACATAAAAGGATAACATAAATAAGGTGGGGCCTGCAAGCATAACAAAAGCTAATAATCCCATACATAACCAACTATTTAATTCCGACAATTTTTTAATTCCGCTATTTAAACCGG
>NZ_JUEE01000040.1:0-37749 GCF_000802135.1 Desulfosporosinus sp. BICA1-9 | reverse complement strand
CTGGCGCGCAAATTCGATATCAGCATGAAGAAAGTGTTCGCTCGGTACGGCAAAGCTCTTTTGGTCAATTACACAAATGCTAAAGGTAAAGCCTGTTCTGTCAGTCTGGCACTGTACAAATCTTTTGCAAGAAAAAAGGACTTCTTCGCCAAAATCAAGTCAGCCGTTAAAACATTCTACTTGCCCAAGTTTAACTTGACGGACCTGCTTGCCCGTGTATGCTACATCTGCGGCAATCCGCATTCCAATGTCAGCATGTATCATAGGAAAACGAAGAAGAAGCTCGACAAACCCTATTCACCGATTGTCACTGTCATGCTGAACATCAACCGGCGTCAGATACCCCTTTGCGAACATTGCTTTGCCAATGTCGAAGCTGACAGGTTCCAGCTTAATCAGCTGAAACGACGATAACCCATTTGGAATATGGAGAGCCGTATGCGGTGACAAGTCGCTTGTACGGTTCGGGAAGGGGCGGGTTACTTTGCTAATCCGCCTATTTCATTTTAGTATAGTAAAAGCATATAACCTTGAGTTAGCTCTAGGTCAAGCATAATTTCATATTTATAAAGGTGAATAAAATGAGTTATTCCATTGGAGAGTTCTCTGCCATTTCAAATTTAAGCATTCACACATTGCGTTACTATGAAAAAGAGCAGCTTATCATCGTCGAACATGATGCTACTGGCAGGCGTCGTTATACAGAAGCAGATGTTAATTGGATTCTCTTTATTAAGAGACTGAAAGAAACCGGTATGTCCATTAAGCACATTAAGCAATATGCAGCGTTACGGTATGAAGGCGACTCCACTCTGCATGAACGATTGGGCATACTGGAAAAACACCGTCTTTTCGTCCTTGCAGAAAAGAAAAAATGGGAGTCCAATCTAAAAAACCTAGACGAAAAAATTAAGATCTACAAAGAAAAAATTACTGAGTTGTAGCCGTGATAATCATTTCTGGCAAGGCAAGTGACAGTTATATCCCATCAGCGTTTTCGCTTGCCCAACCGACAAAAAAAAGCCACCTTTTTTGCAGGTGGGTTCAATCTCAGAGGTACATATGGATTTGAACGCAGTTCTACAGCTTTCTGGATGTCCTTCTCCACATGGCTTCCTTTGAGGTAGAGCTTTGCCATGGCATACTGCGCGAGAGCATTTCCATTATCCGCAGCTTTACCAAGCCACTGCAATGCCTTTTCTACATTTTCATGTTCACTGTCCGTTTCAAGATAAATCTTGCCGAGCATATACTGGGCGTTGACATTTCCGAGCTTCGCTGCTTTTTCAAAGTATGTGATGGCAGCAGCAATATCCTTCTCGGTACCTGTTCCGGTATAGAGCATCTGACCGAGACGGTACTGGAGCTTGTCGTCCTTGCTTTGGGCTTCCAATACTAAAAAGCCGGTGAACGCTTTTTGGAAGTGCTCATCGGCTTTCTCCATATTCTTCTCGGCACCGATACCATCCCGGTACATTTTGGCAAGCTCATAGGAAGCATAGGGATTTTTCTGTCTTGCAGATTTTTTATATAAATCAAAGGCGGTTTCATAGCTCTGCTCTACGCCGTAACCATGATAGTAGAGTCCGGCAAGGGAATATTGCGCATACTTGTGATTTTTGGCAACCGCCATGTGGAACCAATCCACTACCCGCAATAAAAAAGTTGCCGACGAGGATGTCATTGCCCAGGGAGCGGTTGCCCTCCGTTTCTAACAGCTTGTCTTCTTCATTGCAGACAAGGGAAACATAGGACGCTAAATCTACCGCCTGAATGTTCCCTCCAACCGCTTTCTGCATGGAGGCAAGATCATTGCCGATCTCCGCAACATAAGGAGTCTCATGCGGCTCAACCATTAAGACTTTTATTTTTTGATCATACTGTCGTATTAGAGCAAATAGAAGCATTTTTAGTCTTATTCACTACCTCAACTTTCGCAGCTCCAATCGGTACTCAAGATCGCTAACCATTCATTTTTCTTAGTTCGATGACGGACAAACACGATGACCATGGGTATCCCAGGTGACATCTGAGTACGGATGGAACGAAGAACTCCTTTGTTTTTCCCTTGTGCCGGTGTTGCAACACTATAAAGCTCTTTAAGCGATAACTTCCTGCTGTTCACTAAATAACGCTGATTTGTAGCTTTAACCATACCGATGACATCCAAGCCACACTGAGTAATCTCCCGAATCAGGGGAGCGAAGGTAAACCAGCTATCCATTAAAACATAAGAAGCTGCCATTCCGGATGCCAAAGCCTGATCAAGCATCAGTGGAACTAACTCTGTGGATCGTCGTAACGCTTCGGTACGCCGTTTATAACCCGATGTACGTTTATCAATCCTGTCTGAAATCCCGTTAATCTGGGATTTTGTTGAACTAAGCAAGGAGAAATCGACGGGGATGAACGTATGTCCATCCGACCACCCTAACGTGAGCATGCGAAATCCATGATAGTAACAGCCTTTAGCGTGATCCCAACACCTCGCGAGGAGTTCAACGGCCTTACTCCTGTTTCGCTCATACATGAAATCATCAACAATAAATACAGTCACTCGATGACTAGAAGTTAATGAACAGACCTTTTTAACCATTTCCGAACTTAAAGCGGTAAGGAATCTACGCCAAGCATATCCTGAATGGTTTAAGAAACGATAAACGGCGCCTTGCCAGGGAACAACTCACCTCTCTCAGTTTCAAGAAGGCGAAACCAGTTTTTGTGGTGGAAAATCAAAACAAAAATTACTTGGAAGAGATAGGAACAACTAAAACCGAATTTCTTCTTAAAACCTGAGTTTCTTAGATGTTTCAGAACTTTTAATTCCTTAAATGCCGGTTGAATCTCTTTTGGTAGTTGATTTTTCTGTTCCTTTTGCGCTATCATTATCAAGTAGAAGACACCTCTTTTTCTATTTGGTAGTGGGTTCTGGACAAATTCACTATACCAAAGAAATGGGGTGTTTTCTATGTCAATGAGCATATTGGTGGAGTACTTTTTCCTTTAACGCCTAGGTTCTAAGCAAACTTTCGCTCTGCGAAAGTTGAGTACCAATTATATTTAGCCCCTCTCCAACAATAATCTCACATTAGTTATATGCGTTCGTAAATATTATGGCAGCCCCGGCACTCCACATGCCCTAAGGATACAAAAAAGATGCCGCTGAGGCTGATACTCCCTTGGCGACAAGTATATCGTATTTTCTTGTGTTCTAAAGGCATCGAATTCGATGCCTTTAAATAACCTATTCATTTAGTTTCCCTTTTCGATCCTTATCAGTTGTCCTGCCGCTAGCTCAGGTTCGAACAAGGTAAATGCAATATATTTATATATACCCCTCAAATCGATAACCGCTTGTTTCGTAGAAACTACTTTGTATTTCACATCCCATAATCTTTACGGATATCTGCGAAAGTTTCCGATACGGACTTGGTATTTCCCTGTAGGAAATCCTCATATCCTTTTACTTACTCAGCATTTAGTTCCTTTTCGGTTAGGTCGGCAACACTCATGAGTTTTGCGGCAGGAAGCTTTCCTGGAGTTGAATTGCCTAAAGGTACTCTATTTGAAAATTTGGCTGTTTTAAGATTTACTAAGCTAGCTTAGTAAATCTTAAAAGCGGCAATTTTAATCATTTCCTCGGACACGGTCTCCACGACGTCCTTCCATCGATTGACCGGCTCCTTCTTGAGTTCCGCTTGCACCGTCTCCGCTAAACGGGTTTGACTGTCAAGGCAGCATTGTTTAACCTGTCGGACCGCTCCGCTACCTGATCGGCATAGTGATTTTGTTCCAATATTTCTGCCGCAATCTTTTGGCCGAGTTTATCATGCAGGCTGTGCTCCAGGCTCTTCTGCATGATATTAGCGGGCGGTATCTTTGCCTTTATCGTACAATTGGATTTTCCCCTCCAGCCAGGCAAGAAACTGCGGCGTACTCATGGCGTTCAGTTCCACCCTGCACTCCTGCAGCCATTTCTCCCACACGGGATCAACATAGCTCGCCACGCCCTTTTTGCGACCTGATTTCACTACCTTTTCGATTTCCAGCCCCATGGCGACGGCTTCTTCAGGATCTAACCCAAGATTGATGATTTTCACTTTTCGACCGGGTCTGGCTCCGGTTTCATTTTGCAGGGTGTCATAGATGGTCGTGCCATAGGCGTCCGCGTCATGAATGCAGAAAAAGGTGATCTCTTCCCCGGAATTTTCCCCGATCGCGTCCAGTAAATCCTTGACCGCCCGGCTGGCATAGCCTTTACTGGTGAGTAAGGCCATATCATATTTCTCGGGGATTTTCTTTTCTTTGAGCACATTGAAGAAGCCTTCTTTTTCAATGTACAGGACTTTATTGAACGTCCAGGCGAGCTTATGATAATTTTCCACCGCTATCGTGCCGATGGAAATATCTTCGCCGCAATGGGGATGATACAGCGTCCCCCGCTCATCCCGGTACATCAGCGGGATGTCGCCGTGTTCCGCTTCATAACTGCCGATCAGGTCCCTGCAGAAATAGGTGTAATCCTATGGAATAATCCGCAGCCGAAAATACTCAGCTCATTTTTGCTGTGGTAGACATTGATCTCGCCGGTAGCCGGGGATTTGTTGAGCAGTACCGTTATATGGGGCGCATCGGCAATGTCGGCGTACACTTCAAGGACAAACGGTAGTTCCGCCTCGTGTTCCCCTTTGATTGTCCTGACCTTAAAAGTGCCGGTTGATTTACAATAGCCGCTCCAGCCGCCCAGCTCGCCGATACGCCCCAGCCTCTCCGGATTAACATTTTTCACCAAGGCTCTGAGTTCAGCCAAAAACGCTTCCGTTTCTTCAAAACTTAAGTTATCGGCGGGCGTTTTGAGATATTTTTGGGCTATTTTCCCTGCTTTTCCACCGGTGCAGCCGTCAAATTGGGCGATCAGTTCCCTAACCGATCCGCTGAATGATTGAAATAATTCAAAGAAGTTCTCGCTGGTATACCAATAGGGCGAGGTCTTCCCCCGGTAGGTTTCACCTCTGGCATATTCTATCGCCATGTGCGCCCAGGCTAAAATGATAGGCATTTCGCCTAGAGTAAAGCTGATTTTTGTCCCCGCTTCGTGATAATCACTTAAGCTTTCCGGTAGGGCTAAGCCGTTGTTTTGGAAATTAATCTTATAATTTTTGCCTCTGGTGGAAACATATAGCTCACCGCCCGACGCGACCACCGCCCCGACCACCACGCGCAGTCCGTTCCCCAGCGCCCCTCTGGTGGGCAGTCTCAGATATTTGGAGGACCTTAGCGGCCTGCTGATGGAAAACATCTCCGGATCCAGGCCGGGCCCGCGATCCTTGACATAGAAAAAACCGCCCTCATAACCGATTTCACAGCCGCCGCATGTATCCAGCGCATTGTCCGCTAATTCCTTGCAAACCAGCATCGACAGTTTACTTTTGGGCAATGTATCCATATTTCTGAATAACTTCCAGTCTTCACGTTCAAAAAACATCGCTGAATTCATTCCTCCTGCAAGAATAAGGCATTGTAAACAATATAGACTATGATATGCTTATACACCCGCAAGGGGGAACGCCCCATTCTTTTCCGGTGGCCATAATTTCAGAAAAAACAAAAGCCCAGGACGGGTAGAACCCCGTCTTAGGCTTATTGGATGCCTTCCGTAGAAAACATTTATTGCAGGATATGCGTATTGTTTTTGGGTCTCTCCATTGCCATCGGCGCTGCGCCTGTCCATCTCACAGAAATTCTACGATGTCATCTATATTTTAACTCTTTTTTAGGGAGCAAAAAATGCACTTTTTCAGCCCGTTTTTTGCACATTTTTTGTGTAAAAACCACTACATATAGTGGTTGGCCTACCTTATTTGCCCTTCAAACCACTATTCGTCATCATTATTATACACTCCACATGCATCGTCCACGGAAACATATCCACCGGTTGCACACTATCTACCCTATATCCCCCCTGAGTCAGCACACCCAGATCCCGAGCTAGAGTCCCTGGATCACAAGACACATAGATGATACGTTGGGGCTTTAGCTCTAGTAAGCGTTGCACAACTTCAGGATGCAGCCCTGCGCGCGGGGGGTCTAAGACCACCACATCTGGATGTTCTTCTATCTTCATTATCCGTTGTTCAACTTTTCCCTTCAGGAATTCGACGTGACCTATTGCGTGATTATTAACGGCATTTTGAATCGCGTTTTCAACGGCATATGGATTTTCTTCAATACCCGTTACTTTCTTAGCCTGTGCTGCTAAAGCTAAGGTTAGGGTTCCTATCCCTGAATAAAGATCCCAGACAATTTCTTCTCCGGTCAGAGCGGCCAAACTTAAAACGAGTTTGTAGAGGACATCGGTTTGCTGTGAATTGACTTGCAAAAAAGATAAGGGGGACACCTCAAAGGTCAGATCGAGAATAGTTTGGCTAAAATCTTCGTCACCCCAGATCAGGACTAAACTCCCTTCTTCGTCGGTCCCCCAAACGGAACGTAGTCCTTGCTCGAAAAGAGTCTCAAAGAATTCCGGATTTTCTTCTGCAGAAAGGATTTTCGTTAGGGTTCCTTCTAATAATAGGAGTCCTTCGTTCTTCGTGTTTTCACGGAAGGTCAAGGTATGTATTTCTGGATAACTACCGGCTAAGAATTCTCCCGTCAATCGTATCCAACGATTCATGCGTTCACTTAGGAGGAGGCAATCTTGAAAGTCGACAAGAGCTTGGGATTTTTCCTTGTAGTATCCCAATTGTCCGTCGGATTTACGGTGTAGACGTACCTTGTTTCGATAGCGCCAAGGTTGTTCCATTCCGATCGTGGGTTTGACCTCCACGTTGATTTTTCCGATTCGCTTGAGTGCATCCGCAACCCAGCGTTGCTTCCATAAAAGGGTCTCTTCGTAGGTTGTATGCTGAAGCTGGCATCCTCCGCACTGTTCAAAGACAGTGCAAGGCGGATCGAGACGCAGGGGGGAACGCTTAGTAACCCTCTGAAGATGGGCGCGCTGCCACTTCTTCTTAGCTTCATATACTGCTATTTCCCCAATTTCTCCAGGCAACAGTCCCGGCACGAAGGTTGCAATACCGTTTTGATACCCTATCCCTGAGCCATCTGTGATGAGACGCAAACACTCAATTTCGGACGTCTCACCCAAAAGATTGTGATTCAATTTATTGTTCATGATATCTCCTTCTTATGTTCACTGCCCTGAATCCAGCCATTAATAGCGCTGAATCCACAGGGCAACTGCCATTAAAATATTCCAAGTCCCATGGGCTACTATAGCCGGCCAAATACTCGAAGAACGCTCGTATAACCAAGTGAGCACCACTCCACCAATAAATAAGGGTATGAAGCGCACCATTTCTAAATGCAATGTGGCAAAGAAGATTCCTGCGAGCAAAATTCCTTTACCTTTTCCAAAGGCCTGACGAAGCGGTGGATACATTAGGCCACGAAAAAGCATCTCTTCCTTAATCGGAGCAATAACTCCTCCTAAGATCGTGAGAAGTGCAAATTCCCATGAATAGTTTGCCCCTTTTATTGCCACGGTAAAACTCTGAGGAGCCGGTGTTCCTAGTAATTTTGTCAATAGGTTTCCTAAGAGACCGATGCCCACAAATAATAATACTCCTACAATAAATCCCAAGACCAGGAATTTTTTTTGAGGTTTAACAAACCCTAGGTCTGTAAACGGCCGACGGATAATCTTCAGAAATAGTCCAATTACGATTAAGTAGACAAAGGCATCTCCTAAGCCAACCCCGATAAAGTTAAGTACCCCGCGAACAGAATCTAATTCCTTAGGAGTCTCCAACCATCCGAGGGGAAATTCAATTAACGTCACAATCGACACTACCAGCAACCCTTGCCATATATTCCAAACTGGTTGACGCGGCGGTATCCTTAGGTCGATTTTTTTGCCCATTGTAATCATCTCCTCTATCTTCCAAACTGTCTATCGTCTATTAAGTATATCTTCTTATCCCTTATCAATTCTAACGGTAAGCTAAAGCATTGTCCAATATTAATAAAAAGATGGGTCAAAAAGTCCAGAAAAGCCAATGCCCAAAAGAAAAAGGTAGGTGAATTATTTGCTAATTCGCCTACCTTGTTTACCTGTAATTTTTCCCATACGTAACTTATCCCATACGAACTTATCCCACGAAGATTCAATGTCAACTATAGTTGAACAAGTTTACTGACAACAAGGATCAAGTTTATATCAAATAATTAACGTTCCACTATAAGCGCGATACCCTGACCTCCACCGATACACAACGTAGCTAAGCCACGGTGCGCTTTGCTACGCTTCATTTCATGAAGTAATGAAACAAGAATTCGGGTTCCTGAAGCACCTACCGGATGCCCCAAAGCAATCGCTCCTCCGTTGATATTCGTTTTTTCCATATCAAGTTCTAAGTCTCTAGCCACTTTCAAGGTTTGTGAAGCAAATGCTTCGTTGGCTTCCACGAGATCAATATCTTCGATACTTAAGCCAGCTTTTTCTAAGGCTTTTCGGGTTGCAGGGATAGGACCTGTGCCCATAATCAGGGGATCCACGCCCGCGGAGGCCCAGGAGGTAATTGTTGCCAAAGGAGTCAAGCCAAGTTGCTCTGCTTTCTCCTTGGCCATGACGACTAGAGCAGCTGCCCCGTCATTAATCCCCGAAGCATTGGCAGCCGTTACAGTTCCATCCTTTTTAAATGCGGACCGTAGTTTTGCGACGCCATCATAGGTTGCTCCAAAACGAGGAAATTCGTCTTGGAAGACTACGACCGGATCCCCTTTACGTTGAGGAATGGACACGGGTACGATTTCCTCAGAAAACTTACCAGCTTTAATAGCAGCCTCAGCACGATTTTGGCTAACCACTGAGTAATTATCTTGATCCTCACGAGAAATCCCGAACTGCTCAGCAATATTTTCTGCCGTTATACCCATGTGAACGTTGTTAAATGCATCAGTCAATCCATCTTGAATCATAGAATCGACCATGGTATCATTGCCCATCCTATATCCTGTACGGGCCTTGGGAAGTAAATAGGGAGCTAAGGACATGCTCTCCATTCCACCTGCAACCACAATATCTGCATCTCCCACCATAATACTCTGAGCGGCACAAACAATCGATTTAAGTCCGGATCCACATACTTTATTTAGCGTCCAAGAAGGCACTTCCTGGGGAATCCCTGCTTTTATGGCCGCTTGACGAGCGGGATTCTGGCCTAGACCAGCCTGAAGTACGTTCCCTAAAATAACCTCGTCAACTTGATCTGCAGTAATTCCAGCTCTTTGGATTGCTTCCTTTAGAACAAGTGCTCCTAACTCCGCAGCAGATATTTGCCCTAATGCACCACAAAAAGAACCTACCGGAGTACGCACTGCGCTGACGATAACAACCTCTCTCATTATATTTTTATCTCCTTTCTATTTAGCTAATTCTTAGGCTGTAGCAATTTCTTTTTATCCAGTTTCAAGACCCCCTCTTGTTGTCAAGCGGGGGCTCGTAAACGTTAATACCTTCATACTACCATAACAAACATAACAAACATAACAAACATAACAAACATAACAAGCAAATACTTTTCTTTTGCTTGTTATATAGCAAAGCACAAAATGTACTTCGTACTTCACAATTCTAAATTCATAGAATGTGAAGCTCTATCACCGTATTAATCTTTAAGAATATGACTACTGATTACAATGCGTTGAATCTCACTGGTTCCTTCGTAAATCTCCGTAATTTTCGCGTCCCGCATCATGCGCTCCACGGGATATTCACGGGTATATCCATATCCGCCATGGAGCTGTACTGCCATGGTAGTTACTGCCATCGCTGTCTCGGAAGCGAATAGCTTCGCCATTGCGGATGCCTTGCCAACGGGTCTATGTTCAGATGCCAGGTAAGCAGATTGATAGACGAGCAGTCGTGCAGCCTCAATTTGGGTAGCCATATCCGCCAACTTAAATTGTGTATTCTGAAAAGCAGAGATGGGTTTGCCAAACTGCTCTCTTGCTTTGGTATACTTTAGGGCCTGTTCATAGGCGCCTTGAGCAATCCCTAAGGCTTGAGAGGCTATGCCGATTCTGCCATAATCAAGGGTCTGCATCGCGATTTTAAACCCCTGTCCCTCTGCTCCAAGTAAATTTTCAGCGGGAACCCGAACATCTTCGAACACTAATTCATAGGTGGCTGAGGAACGAATCCCCATCTTTTTCTCTTTTTTACCAAAGCTGAAGCCAGGCATTCCTTTTTCAAGGATAAAGGCGGCAATTCCTTTATTTCCTTTGCTCTTATCCATCTGAGCTGTAACGACATATACATCTGCATAATTGGCATTAGTTATAAAGATTTTACTACCATTCAAAACGTAGTCATTGCCATCTCGAACCGCCGTTGTTCGTGTCCCTGAAGCATCTGAACCTGCCATGGGCTCGGTCAAACCGAACGCTCCGAGTTTTGCGCCAGTAGCTAGCGGAGTCAAGTATTTCAGCTTTTGCTCTTCAGTTCCAAACATTGCGATCGGATTGGCACATAAGCTTGCGTGGGCAGAAATTGTGACCCCGACAGAGGCATCGACCCGAGATAGTTCTTCGACTGTGATAGCATAAGAGATGTAGTCAGCCCCGACCCCACCATACTCTTCTGGGAAAGTAACCCCAGCTAAGCCGAGTTCTCCACATTTTTTCCATATCTCGACTGAAAATTCTTCCGTCTCATCCCGTTCTTCTGCACCTGGTGCGCACTCCTTCTCTGCAAAATCACGCACCATTTTCCGCATCATGATATGATCTTGGGTTAAATCAAAGATCATTCCAATCCATCCTCTCGTTTGCCAATCCTTTTCTTCGGATTCACATTTTATCCAATCGTAAGACTCCCACTTCTACAAGTGGGAGTGGTACCCCCGGCTCCGCTTCGGTGGGGGTAGAGTCCCCCACCGAAGACTCGATGTTCAACTTTAGTTGAACGAGTTCACTGATATTACTTTCCTTCAAACACGGGTTTGCGTTTTTCTAAAAAGGCCGTACATCCTTCTTTTTGATCTTGGGTACTACAGGTTAGACCGAAAACTTCTGCTTCGTAGGCTTGTGCGCTGTCTAAGTCCATATTCATGCCCCGCTGAATTGCACTTTTACTGAGCTGTACAGCTGCAGGTGCTCGTCCTGCGATACGATTGGCAAGCTTTAGTGCTTCTTCCTTGAGGGTCTCTAATGGATAGATTCGATTGACTAAGCCTATTCGATATGCTTCGTTGGCATCAATGATATCTCCGCTAAAGAGTAATTCACTGGCGATTCCTGTGCCGACTAAGCGAGGTAAGCGCTGGGTGCCCCCAAATCCGGCGGTCAGCCCTAAGGTAACTTCTGGTTGGCCAAACTTAGCATTTTCACTGGCAATCCTCAGATCGCAGGCCATGGCTAGCTCGCACCCTCCCCCTAAGGCAAATCCGTTGATGGCAGCGATTACGGGCTGGGGCATCAGCTCAAGTTTGCGGAAGGTAGCATGCCCTAATTGGGCAAACCGCCTACCTTCTAAGGCGTTAAAGTCTTTCATCTGGGATATGTCGGCTCCTGCTACAAAGGCCTTTTCTCCACTGCCTGTGAGGACTACGACTTTGACACTGGAATCCCTCCCCAACTCATCGAGCACGGTGGACAGTTCCGATAATGTGTCACTATTGAGAGCATTTAGGGCTTTGGGTCGATTGATGGTCAGAATGGCGACTGCACCGTTCTGTTCGAGTAATAGGTTTGTATACTCCACTTATATCCTCCTCTTTGATCCTGTCTCTGTCTCGTGACTTGGACCTTCTTAATGGACAGGATCTTTTTTTATTCACCGTAATTGTAAAAGCCTCGTCCAGATTTACGTCCCAACCAACCCGCTTTAACGTATTTACGAAGTAACGGGCAGGGTCGATACTTATCGCCGAGACCTTCATGGAGAACTTCTGTAATAGATAGCACAGTGTCCAGTCCGATTAAATCTGCTAAAGCCAATGGCCCCATGGGGTGATTCATGCCTAATTTCATGACATTATCAATCGCTTCAACTGTAGCTATGCCCTCGTATAGGGTAAAAATGGCTTCATTAAGCATGGGAATTAAGATACGATTCGCGACAAATCCGGGAGCATCATTAACTTCCACAGGTGTTTTGCCCATTGCCAGGCTTAAGGTCTCAACCGTTTTATAGACTTCGTCGCTGGTGGCCAAACCACGAATCACCTCGACAAGCTTCATCACAGGAACGGGATTCATAAAATGCATTCCAATCACTCGATCCGGACGTTTAGTAAATGCTGCTATCTCAGTGATCGGCAATGAGGAGGTATTGGTCGAAAGTATCGTGTGCTCAGGGCAAATGGCGTCGAGTTGAGAGAACACTTGGGCTTTGATGGCCATATTCTCTACCGCGGCTTCGATGACTAAATCGACCACAGCGGCATCTTGCAAGGAGGTCGATTTTGTGATACGACTTAAGATGATTTCCATATCCTCCGCCGTCAATTTTCCTTTTTCGACACTGCGCTTGAGATTTTTCTGGATTATGCCGAAACCCCTCATGATAAATTCATCCTTAATGTCATTTAAAATCACAGAGTAGCCTGCTTGAGCGGCGACTTGGGCGATTCCGCCCCCCATTTGTCCCGCACCTATAACCATAATTGTTTTCATAACTTATTCCTCCATTTTCGTCTCTCATTTTCTCAAATGCTTCGCAATAACAACCCTCTGAATCTGGTTAGTTCCCTCGTAAATTTGGGTGATCTTGGCATCCCGCATATAGCGTTCAACTTTATACTCTTTACAATACCCATACCCCCCGAAAATTTGCACAGCATCGGCCGTCACCTTGACTGCGGTATCACTGGCAAACATTTTAGCCATCGAGGCTTGTTTAGCATAGGGAAGCCCGGCCATTCGAAGTGAAGCCGCCTGATAAACTAGTAGCTTCGACGCTTCAATTTGAGTTGCCATATCGGCAAGCATGAATTGAATCCCTTGAAAGTTGCCAATGGGTTGTTTAAACTGTATTCGTTCTTGTGAATAAGCGAGTGCTGCTTCAAACGCCGCCTCGGCGATTCCCAAGGCTTGGGCACCAATTCCGATCCGTCCACCATCCAGTAGAGACATCGCAACTTTGAAGCCTTGCCCTTCTGCTCCCAGAAGGTTTCCCACTGGCACCCTAGCGTCTTCAAAGATCAATTCACAAGTTGCGGAGCCATTCAGTCCCATCTTCTCTTCCTTTTTCCCAACTTTAAAGCCAGGCGTATCTTTATCCACCAGAAAAGCAGTGACCCCATGGGGCCCTTTTGCTCGATCTGTGGAGGCCATAACTAAATATACATCTGCATAACCGGCGTTGGTGATAAAGCGTTTTGTTCCATTCAGGATGTAATGGTCTCCTTGACGTACTGCCATGGTTTTTAAGCTCGACGCATCTGAGCCAGCATTGGCCTCTGTTAACGCAAACGCCCCGATAAATTGTCCACTAGCCAGCTTAGGCAAATAGTATTGTTTTTGCATTTCTGTCCCAAAATAAAGAATAGGGAACGTTCCCACTGATGTATGAACTGCTAAAATCACCGCTGTCGAAGCGCATCCCTTAGCAATTTCTTCGATCGCTATAATATAGGACAAGAAGTCTGAGCCAGCACCGCCGTATTCCTCAGGGATAGGAATTCCCATGAGTCCGAGTTCACCCATCTTCCGAAGGGTCTCTAAAGGATACTCATGCGTCTCATCGGTTAGCATTGCTACCGGAATGATTTCATCTTGGACAAAATCTCGGACCATCTTCTGCATCATCAGTTGGTCCTGGTTCAACTGAAAGTCCATCCAGTTTTTCCTCCTTCGATTTCTACACCTTTGCCCTTTTAAGCTCCGTATATCTCAAGCATGATAGCATCGCCCTGCGCTGCTCCACTACAGATTGCAGCAATCCCAATTCCTCCACCACGACGACGCAACTCATAAATCAAGGTCATAATAACTCTCGCTCCACTCGCCCCGATCGGATGCCCTAGGGCAATAGCCCCACCATTGACGTTGACCTTAGAGGGATCCCACTTAGCAATCTTTTGACTCGTTAACGCGACCGCTGCAAAGGCTTCATTGGCTTCTATTAAGTCAACATCCTGAATAGTCATTCCTTTTTGTTTGAGAAGTTTATTAATTGCCAAGCCCGGCGTTGTGGCGATATAGGCTGGTTCTTGGGCTACGCTGGCATGCCCAAGAATTGTTGCCAGTGGCTTTTTACCCATTTCACGGGCCTTTTCCTCACTCATCAGGACCATCGCCCCTGCCCCATCATTAACACCCGGTGCATTTCCTGCTGTAACTGTTCCATCTTTGACAAAAATAGGTGGTAATGAGTTGAGCTTTGCCAGAGTGGTATCCCGACGCGGCCCTTCATCGACTGTAAACCAAAGAGAGTCTCCTTTTCTCTGTGGGATTTCCAATGGAGCGATCTCCTCGGCAAACTTGCCCTCTTCGATGGCCTTAGACGCTAATTGTTGAGAACGAAACGCAAAGGCATCCTGATCTTCACGTGAAACTCCATACTCTTTGGCCACTGTCGAACCGTGAACAGCCATATGAACATTATGAAAAGCGCACCACAATCCATCATTGACCATCAAGTCCAGAAGACTATCATTTCCCATCCGATAACCAAAGCGGGCTTTTTTTAAGGCAAACGGAGCATTTGACATGCTCTCCATTCCTCCAGCAATAATGACATCGGCATCTCCAGCACGGATGATAGTTTCGCCTAAGCTTACTGCGCGCATCCCTGAGGCACAAACTTTATTGATTGTCTCGGAGGTGACCTCCACAGGAAGTCCTGCTTTAATACTCGCTTGACGCGAGGGCACTTGCCCTACCCCACCTTGGATAACCATCCCCATTAGGACATTATCGATAATGTCCCCGGGAAGGTCTGCTCGTTTAAGAGCCTCCCGAATTACATGTGCTCCCAAGTCAACCGCGGCAATATCCTTAAGACTCCCGCCCATCGTGCCAAAAGGGGTCCTTGCGGCACTCACAATCACTGCTCTGGTCATTAAATCTCTCCTTCACTTCTATATTCCTAAAGTAAGTTCATATTTTTAGCAGCTTCCGTTAGCTCGCCGCGGAAATCTGGGTGAGCAATAGCAATCAATGCTTGCGTTCGTTGCTTAGCAGATTTCCCCCGCAACTGGGCTACACCATACTCCGTAACGACGTAGTTTACATCATTTTTCGAAGTTGTAACTGCAGAACCCGGTGTTAGGGTCGGGGTGATCCGCGAAATTTTTCCATCCTTCGCGGTGGCAGGTAGCACAATAAAGGATTTTCCACCTTTAGAACGATTTGCTGCCCTCACGAAGTCTGATTGTCCTCCAGTTCCACTGTAAGGTGTGCTTCCCATGCTCTCCGAGCAACATTGGCCTAGGAAATCTACTTGCACTGAAGCATTAATTGTGATTAAATTGTCGTTCTGTCCCGCAAGAAATGGATCATTCGTATAGTCGACCGGATGCATCTCCAGCTGCGGATTGCGGTGCATAAAGTCATAGAGACGCTTTGTACCCAGTGCAAAGGTTGCTATGAATTTACCTGGTAAATAATTCTTACTTTGGTTCGTAACTGCGCCACTTTCAATCAGGGTCAAGATCCCATCCCCAACCATTTCTGTATGAATGCCTAGATCATGTTTATGGGTGAGTTGCATTACGACAGCGTCTGGAATAGCCCCAAAACCGATCTGAATTGTTGAACCGTCGTCAATTAGGTCTGCCACGTATTTACCGATTGCTTCCTGAACCGGGCCAATTTTAGGGAGCCCGACTTCTGTTAGAGGTGTGTTATCTTCGACAATGGCTGAAACCTGAGAGATATGAACTAAGCAATTTCCATTGGCAAATGGAACGTTGGGGTTAACCTCCAACACAACAGTCCGGGCTTTCTTAATCGCTGCCATCGTATAATCCGTTGCTAAACTGATGGAAAAATAACCATGTTCATCCATCGGTGAGGCAAGCGAAAAGACAGTATCCGATGGAAAGAGTCCATCTTCAAACAACCTTGGCATTTCGCTAAAATAACTGGGAATGTAATCGATCCAGCCTTGCTGACCCCCCGCTCGTGTAGCGCCTCCGAAGAAGAATGCCACATGGCGGATATGGTCGACTGTTTCAGGATCAATATACCCGAACTTCCTTAACGGAAGAATCTGATATACTCTCACGTCATGATACTCCCGACGATGCTCTGATAAAGCCGTCAAAAGAGCCGGTGGTTCACCAACTCCTGTTGGTACGACAAGACAATCTCCATCTTGGACAAGCTTAATACCCTCGACTGCTGTGCAAAGTTTCTTTTGGTAAAGTTCTGTAAAATTAGGCAATTTTCTCTCACCTCAAAACATTCTTTAATAATTTACTTCCTGCCCAGAGGAAACAAACTCCCTCGATAACTCTAAAATTATTACAATCACATTAAAGCTACGACGTATTTAACAGCTTATTTACTCACGCTTGTAGCAGCCTTTAATTCACCGTTATTATCAAGTGGTGGTTTAGTAATGAAGGCAATGCCCAAACCAACTAAACTGGCAACTCCACCGATGAGGAAGGCGCTTTTAAAATTACCCGTTGCATCTTTGGCCATCGCTGAAACTATCGGAGCACCAACCGCTGAAGCACTGAAGAATAAGAGTACTAAACCATAATTTACACCTAGGTGCTTCGCACCAAAGAAGTCAGCAACCGTAGCTGGCATGGTACCTAAAAAACCACCGTAACAGAAGGCGACGATACCAATGCCTACCAGTGATATGAAACCTTGCAGTTGGTTGAGGAAGAGCATGGTAACACCAGAGACAAATAATAGCACCATCAGAGTACGTACACGACCCATCCTATCCGCAGCAGCGCCCCAAAGAAAGCGTCCCGAGGCATTCCCAATGGAGATCAGCATGATTGCAAACGTTGCCGCATAGTCAGAAAGACCTGCTTGAAGCGCCAGAATCTTACCAAAAGGTATCACCATTAAACCCGAGATACAACCAATCAAAAGGATCATAGAGAGCATATAAAATTGAGGAGTTGCCAACATTTCCTTGGGTGAATAATTCCGAGTCACGATTGCAGCCTTAGTACCAGCAACCGGCGGAGTCCAACCAAATGGTTGATAACCAGGTGGTGGGTTTTTCAGAAACTGTGCCGCTCCGATAATCAAGATACCAAAAACAATGCCGAATATCGCGAAGGTTTCCAGCACCCCCTTGCTACTGACTAAACTTTTTGCAATCGGGGTAAATATCAATCCACCAGCACCTAAAGAGCCTACCACTAATCCGGTAATAGTTCCTTTTCTATCTGGGAACCATTTAGACACGCAAGCAATAACCGGAGTATAAATCATACCCACACCAAAACCCATCAAAGCCCCATACGTCAGATACAAAAGCCACGCTCGATCAGCAGTAGTATAGCTGGCCAAAAAGACGCCTAAGCCGATCATAAAACCACCAACAGAAGCTACTTCCCGAGGGCCAAATTTGTCCTGAATCCTACCTCCAACAACAGTACCTAAAGCGAAGATTCCCAAGGTAAAAGAAAATGTAAGGGCTGCAGCTGCCTGTGTCCAACCAAACATTTTGACTAAAGGTCCTTGAAATACTCCCCAGATATATACTGCACCTGAACATAGCATAATTATCATTCCTGCAAGGGCAACGATCCAGCGTTTACTCATTTGCGATTCTCCTTTTTATAAATATTTTGATTTGACTCTATAAATAGATAATGATGACAAAAAGGTTTACGTGTCTTAGCTAATGCAAGTTCATCAGATGCTGTGATCTGACAATGATATTCCCCTTCCCTTCAGGTTCTCTCCTTTCCGTCTCTTTCTGTGTCCAAAATAACTAATATTGTTTGTTATATTCGTAATCTACAGAATTATCTTGCAATTGTCATGCCAAGGAATTTTTTGGCTGCTTAATAAAGCTGATAAAAGCTATTCATACGGGTTACGGTCTTGTATCTCTTATGACTTTCATAAATGCCTCGACCCAGAGATGTACACTATCGTTTACATTCAAAGGCACTTAATTCATCTTCTGTCTAAGTGTCCTTGCTTTATAACCATGTCTACCTTTGGATACATGTACCCGAGTGTTTACATCTTAAATGGCGCCTCCCAGACGGTTTGCCGAGAGCTATAATTTTGTTTTAATTCTATTCCCCGTTTGAGGGTATCTTACTTTTTATCAATCATCCTGTAATACGGCATAAGCCCTTCAGAAGAAGGGCTTATGCTTCGCTTTTATTAAGTTACTCCATGTCCATGGTAAACGTCCATCCACAATAGAATTCCTCTGGATGGGGATCTGGTGGGCATGCAATACAACTCGTCTTAATTCGAGAGTCAATCGTTGAAGCGAATAACGAGTACTCAACTTCACCCACTGGCTTACAAGGATGATCCGGAAGATTTTTTCGTTTTCGGGCAGATTGGACACGGCAATCAAGCATTTTGAAAATTAAGGTTTGTTCGTCTGGTCTAGAGCATTCTTGAACATTTAAAAAGGCATAAAGTCGGAACTTTAATGCTCTTTCCAAGGCGTCTAGCCCACCGTTTTTAGGTAAGTCAAGGAAGGATATAATGCGTTTAGCCTCAAGAACAGTAAACCGTCGCCATGCCTCAATATCACGCTCCACTGCTTCTTCCATTCCCCGTGCTTGCTCAACTGCTTGGAACCATAGCCCATCGTGAGCTATCCAACGTTTGGCAAAGTCTTCTAATAGTTCAAGTGCTTGTTCTCGTGTTAAATCTTCTTTAGAGTTTAACATTCTAGGTTCCTCCCTCTAACAGGTTTACATCCCCTTGAAAACTGGTTTTCTCTTTTCTAGAAAAGCCTTTGTTCCTTCTGTGGCATCCTCGGTATTTTGCAATGTGTCTAAGACATATTCTGCAAGTTCGTATCCTTCCATCCCTCTGTTAACAGCCTTTTTAACAGCACGGATCGAGAGAGGGGGCATTTGCTTAATTTCTTCGGCCAGCGCCAAAGTAGCCTCCATCAATTGCTCAGGGGGAACCACCTTCATAACGAAACCCCACTGAACCGCTTCTTGTGCGCTGACAAATTTCTTTGTCAGCAGTACTTCTTTGGCTCGGAAACGCCCAACTTCGCACGGAAGCCTTATGATTCCATACGGTCACAATATACCAAGACTCGTGGCTGGCCAGCCAAACTTTGCCTTTTCGGAGGCCACATTCAAATCAAAGGCCAAAACCCATTGGGCGCCGTCACCAGCGGCTGCACCATTAATCGCACCTAAAACAGGTTTCTGAAAATCGTAGAAGGATTTAGCCATGACTAACAGACTATGATTGACAGTTTTCTGCAATGCTGCATCCTGAGTTCCCGCGTCTAATTCATTAATATCAGCTCCACTACAAAATCCGCGACCCGATCCAGTAACGATCAAGACTTTGGTTTCAACGTCTGCTTCCAGTTCAGCGAGGGTGGCAAGAATTTCACGTCTCATGGTCATATTGACAGCATTGAGTTTGTCCGGCCGATTTAAGGTGAGTATTGCCGTTCCTTCTCTTTTCTCCACAATAATTGTCTCAAGCCCCATAAAATGACTCCTTTGCATTAGACTTTACTCATATAACTTTACTCTCTCTCTAATCCAACTCACAATCTCCGTCGTAGTTGCTCCCGGCGTAAACAACGCTTCAACGTGCCCAGCCGTAATCAACGCTTCGATATCTTCCTCTGGAATCGTTCCCCCACCCATGAGTAAAATATCTTCCGCATTTTGCTCCTTGAGGAGCTCTTTAATTCTCGGAAAAATCGTCATGTGCGCTCCAGATAGAACACTTACTCCGATTAAATCAACATCTTCTTGGATCGCTGCTTCCACTAATTGTTCTGGGGTTTGATGCAATCCGGAATAGATGACTTCCATTCCTGCATCACGCAGAGCACGCGCGATCACCTTGGCCCCTCGGTCATGTCCGTCCAAACCTGGTTTTCCCACCAGGACACGAATTCGAGTTTTATTCATAACGTTTCCTCCCACACTATCCTAAAATACAGCTTGTTCTCGGTACTCTCCGAAGACATCTTTAAGGACTGCAATAATTTCTCCCTCTGTAGCATAAGCCCGTACAGAGTCCATAATCTTCGGAATCAAATTATCGGATCCCTTAGCTGCTTCCTTCAAATCTGTCAAGGTGGTCTGAACGCGGATGTTATCCCGGCTTTGTTTTAATGCAATGAGCTTGCGTACCTGTGCCCGCTCAACCTCGGGATCAATTTTCAGCAACTCCATCTTGTCGTCTTTTTTCTCATTGACAAATCCATTAATACCTACAATAATCCGATCGTTGCTTTCGATCTCTTTTTGATATCGATAAGCCGCATCGGCAATTTCCTGCTGGAAGAAATTTTCTCGAATTGCGCCTAGGACTCCTCCTAATTCATCAATCTTTCGGAAGTACTCTTCAGCGCCTTCTTCCATTTGATTGGTCAAGGTCTCCACAAAATACGAACCCGCTAACGGATCGATGGTATTCGTAACACCCGTTTCATAAGCGAGAACTTGCTGGGTTCTCAGAGCAATCTGAACGGACTTTTCTGAAGGCAATGCCAAGACCTCATCCATGGAATTGGTGTGCAACGACTGAGTTCCTCCTAGGACAGCAGCCATCGCTTGATAGGCAGTTCTCACAATATTATTTTCCATCTGTGGACCCGTTAGAGAACAGCCTGCAGTTTGAGTATGGAAACGAAGCAGTAGACTTTTCTCATTTTTGGCCCCGTATTTTCCCTTCATGTGACGCGCCCAGATCCGACGAGCTGCACGTAATTTGGCGATCTCTTCAAAGAAATCGGTATGGGAATTAAAGAAGAACGACAAACGAGGTGCAAAGTCATCCACATCAAGACCGGCTTTGATACCTGCCTCAACATAGGCAAAGCCATCCGCGAGCGTAAAGGCCAATTCTTGCAATGCTGTGGAGCCCGCTTCCCGAATATGGTAGCCGCTGATACTGATGGTATTCCACTTTGGCACATTATCTTTGGAAAACTTGAAAATATCCGTGATCAGACGCATCGAAGGATCCGGAGGGAAAATCCAAGACTTTTGAGCAATGTATTCCTTCAAAATGTCATTTTGAATCGTTCCGGTTAATTTATTAGCGGGAACACCTTGCTTTTCGGCAGCCACTATATACATGGCCCAAAGGATGGATGCTGGCGCATTGATGGTCATAGAAGTACTCACTTTGTCTAAGGGTATATCTTGGAACAAGGTTTCCATATCTTGTAGCGAATCAATGGCCACCCCGACACGACCAACCTCTCCGTAGGCACGTGGGTGATCCGAATCATAACCCATGATGGTTGGCATATCAAAAGCCACACTCAAACCAGTTTGTCCTTGGCTGAGTAAATACTTATACCGTTCATTCGATTCTGTGGCCGTGGCAAACCCCGCAAACATCCGCATAGTCCAGAGTCTTCCGCGGTACATATTGGCTTGGACTCCTCGGGTATAGGGATACTCGCCCGGATTTCCCAAATCTCGTTGATAGTCAATATCCACTGTATGACCTGGCGCATAGAGCGGGTCAATCGGTACACTCGACACTGTAAAGAACGGCCCTTTTCGCTCCTTTAGAGTGTCATAGTTTGCTTTCCAGCTCAAGAAGTTATTACTCATCCCATTTATCCTCCTTTAAAACGCTCTGCCCATAACGCCGCAGCGACTTCATAGGGATCTTCTTTTTCTATATCGCCCAATTTCTGTTGGGCTGTTTCCCATACGTCTTCAAACGTTGCTTGCAGTTTATCTTCCCAATGGCGCCAGACTTGTTTGCGAAGACGGTGTTTACGGCGCTCATCTCTTAGCCCAGACGTCTTCATATATGTTTGATGAGCCTCAGTCTTTTCGAATAGCGTCTCCACTCCAGTTCCATTTGTTACACTCGTTAAGACAACCGGTGGACGCCAGCCCAATCCATCACAACTTAAGTTTAACATCATCTCGATGTCGCCCTTCATACGTTCTGCCCCGGGCAAATCTGCTTTATTGATGACAAAAACATCAGCGACTTCCATAATTCCAGCTTTGATGGCCTGTATTCCATCCCCTGTTCCTGGGTTAAGTACGACCACGACGGTATCGGCCATTTGCATGATTTCTAGCTCAGACTGTCCGACTCCAACTGTTTCCAACAGAAGCCGCCCATACCCTCCGCCTTCTAAAATACGCAAGATATCGGAGGTTGATCGCGTGACTCCCCCTAGGTGCCCTCGAGTCCCCATGCTACGTATAAATACGTCCCGATCTGTCCCATGGGCCTGCATACGAATCCGATCGCCCAATATAGCCCCTCCAGAATACGGACTACTTGGATCTACTGCAACAATCCCTACTCTTTCGTCTTTAGCACGGTAAAGCGTTGTCAAAGCCTCCACTAACGAGCTTTTTCCAGCTCCCGGCGGCCCGGTAATTCCTAACACCATCTGCTTTCCAGTTTGTTTTAGGACGCAACGCATGATATACGCTCGCTCTATATCGTCTTCAACCCAAGAAATAAGTTTGGCGGTTGCCCTGCGATCTCGTTCAAAGAAGCGTACTAACCATTGATCCAATGCATCTTTGTTCAAAATTCCATCCCTGCCTTTGCCTCGACCCCTTGTTGATAAGCATGACTATGCTCTGTCATTTCAGTCACGGTATCTGCGATTTCCTTGATCTCAGGTGCAGCATACCGTCCGGTCATCACCAAATTAAGTCGAAGTGGTCGCTGTTGAACTAAATCAAGGACCTGCTCCACAGATATTAATTTAAAAACCACCGCCACTAGGATTTCGTCAAGGACGATCAGATCAAATTTATCTTCTTCGAACCAACGTCTTGCTTGTTCGAGCCCATCTTGGGCCATCTGAATATCAATGGGATCAGGATTTTCATATGAAACAAAGGATTCCTGACCCGATTGAACCAAGGTGAAGTTGGGTAGCACGGCGGCAATTTTTACTTCCCCGTAATTCTTACTCCCCTTCATAAACTGAAGAAACCCAACGGTTTGGTTATGCCCAAGTGCTCTCATACTTAACCCCAGAGCCGCTGTAGTCTTGCCCTTCCCATTCCCTGTATAGACTAGTATTAGTCCAGACAAACCACCTAACCCCCTTCTTTTTCAAGATTGTTCCAGTCCCATCCTTCCTCATGTTTAGAATTTGCCCTTTATTCCGAATATCCTGAATTATCTTGCAATTATTGTGCCAGAGACCGAATTCATATATTTTAAAGCTCATTACAACCGTTTTCAAGGGTTTGGGTCCTTATAATCCCTTATGGGGTTTAAAACGCCTCATTTAAAAATGTATACGACTATTTACACCTAATGTGACTTATATCGTGTTTTGCTTTCTTGTCCTCCCTTTAGCTCTATGTCTACTTATGGATACATGTAACGATTCGTTGACAAATTATTATGTTTCATTCATGCCCGACTGTTTATTGAGTGCTAAATTTCAGATATTTATAACCGTAAAGCAAATCAGTCGTCGTTCTGATACCTTTTTTCTTTAAATCCTCAACCATTCCTAGGAAAACGTTAGCAGCAATGATTGAATCTCCTAAAGCAGTGTGGCGACCCATTAAGGGCACTCCATAAACTTCAGCCAAATCTTCAAGGGAATGACTTATTTGGTCGGCGAAAAGTAAATGTGAGATTAAATACGTGTCCAAAATAAGAGGGTACAACTTTTCTCCACAGTTGTTTTGCAGTTGCGCATTTATAAAACTAACATCAAAAGCTCCGCAATGAGCCACAAGCAAGGAAGGCCCTGCAAAAATCATAAACTTATAATATGCCTCCACGAAATTCGGTGCTGCTGCAACCATTTCATCTGTGATACCGGTCAATTCTGTTATAAGAGGAGGGATTACACGATTAGGATTTATGAATTGGTGAAACGTCTCATCAGTAAGCTGTCCATTGTTAACAACCACTCCCCCAAGTGAAATAATTTTATCCCCTTTATGAGGATAAAACCCTGTTGTTTCTGTATCAAATACAATAAATCGACTGTTATCTAACGCCATGGTAGGCCATTTTCTCAGACGGAAAGCCGTTACCTCTTGACAAAATTCTTCATCAACTGCGAACAATAATTTATAAAGATTAACAAATATACTAATCTTTAATCCCCCCCATACAAATGCTGTACTATATAGTGTTCCTTTCTCTTTAAGTGGGAGAAAGATTAAATTGCCTTATTTGATTTGAAATGCAGCTCTGGTTACGTTTTGCAGACGATCAACTGCCACAAAACTCTCGCGCATAACGGAGCGTTCTCTTTCACTGAGGTTAGTCGGGTTAATATAGTTATCTGGAATGAAACCTAGACTAAGCTTTCTCAAGTTTTCTCGCATCCTAAACATCATAAGGGATTGAAAGGCCGCTTCGAAGTACTCGGCATCATCGGCGGAGATGGCTTCGAATTCGACAAGTTTTTTTAGCCGCGCTAAAGTATTAACCTCGACTACGCTTTTCCACATAGCAAAAATGCGGATACAGTCCACAAGCAGAACACCAGCAGCCCTTTTTAGATCTACTTCGTTTTTATGGTCTTTGTTCTTTTCCAATATTACGTTTTTGAATAGGTTAAGAGGTACCCTATGGCTAAGCGTATCACTTGTAAGGAAGTGGAATAGAGTCGGTGTATTGCGAAACACATGCAATGTATAATCACGCAGCGCGTGTGCCAAATACTCTTGTCCATAAACTGGTCTGAAATCCAAAAATATCGTGAACTGACGAACAGCGTCTGGGTCAGGTGTGTTTGCCCATTTATAGACCGTTTTTTTCCAATTTGTAATCGAACGACACCATTCAGGATTAGTAGACATAATATTACCCGGACATTTAATGAGACCACATAGTTCTAATCCTTCCGTTACATAGTCTGCCAGTTCTTTAAAATAGTTCCTAATCTCTTCTTCCTCATCAAGCGAAACATCGGCATAAACTATAGCATTGTCTTGGTCTGAAGAGGGAGTCAGCTCTTCACGACCGCCACTGCCCATGGTTAACCAGCAATAATCAACAGGCGGTCGGCCGAGACCTTTTTCAACCATTAAATTCTCTGCCAGCAAAAGGAGTCTTCTGGTTAATATGTCATATAATTCTGACACTACTTCCCCAATTTCACTAGCGGTGGCTTTTTCCCTGATCATGGTAGCCACTGTATCGTTGATTTGCTTAGAAGCTTGTGCCAATTCTGAGATACTTCCGGCAAGTTCTATATCTCTAACAATCGTTATGGAATTAGTAATTCTTGCCCTAGTTAAATCTCCAATTGTAACAATACCGATAGGGCGAGCATGTTCCGTGACCACAATATATTTGCCGTGACTTTTCAGCATGGTAAGCAGTGCTTGGTAATAGAAAGCATTGGCTGTCAACGTAGGGGGGGGTTGTTGCATAATATCGACTGCGGTAATTACTGAAGGGTTGCTGTCACGGGCTAATACTTTGCTAATAAAGTCACGCTCGCTAACTAAGCCCAGCATTATACCATTAGGATCTACAACAACCATAGAACTAATTTTTTTCTTTGTAAACAAACGAGCTAAATCGTTGATCGGCGTGTGCGGCTGACAGGTTTCGACGGGAGTGGACATAATGTCATAAACCTTCTGTTTAAAGCGATCAAATCCTAAACCAAACGACTCATAGGGTTGTTCTTGTAGCATTTCTTCGTACAAGCCCCACAATCGATCCGTTAATACGCGGTTAAAATAGAGCGCAACCTCTTGATAGTTCTGTAAAAGATTTTCAAAAATTTCTTTGCCCAGCACGTAACACGTTAAGTCTGATTGTGCTTTGGACGAGGCAGGGTATCGTTTGCCAGTAAGAACAACAGTTTCTCCAAAGAACTCTCCTTGACTCCTTAGTCTTACTGCCCCGTTTTTCCCTGTAATGATTTCCGCAACTCCTGATAGAACTAAAAATAGAGAATCCTGTGATTTTTCGCCCTCAACAAAGACAAAACTACCTTTGGGATAGGTCTTAATGGGTATCGTTTGACTCAATTCCAATAAAACATTTTCCGGCAAGTGATCAAATGGTTTAAATTGCTTTAGTTTAAGTGACACATACTTCCCCCCTGGATTTGATCTAGGCAGTAACCATGTTATCTTTATTCAATTCAGTCAGAAGACTTCGATGTGATTATAGTATACCTTCTTTATCAAAATGTTAAGAATTTTCTTTATAAAGTATCAATATCCCTTATCTCAAATTTTACTCATATGTTAATTTCGATGTACACTTTCAGGCACATGTATCCGTGCGTGTACGTGACGCTGAAGCTAGGACACGGAGGCTTATCGGGATTTTGATACCTAATACTGTTAACTTAAGTGTACATCTCTTGGATCGGGTATTAATGAACCCCTAAGGGATATGGGGATGGAACCCTTAATAATAGTACGAAATAGCCACTTATAATGATCGGAATAGTAATGGCACTATAATTGCAAGACAATTCTGCATATTATGAATAAATAAATAATTAAAGAAAGGAGTATTTTTGAATTCATTTACGGGAGAACAGTGCAAAGAATAGTGAGTCGAATTTCTGGGGGAGGAAATTACATGAACGCTTATAAAAAAGAAGTCTGGTTCACCATTATTTTTACCATCTTATTTTTATTTTCGGGCCATTTAGGACTATTCTTTTCAATTTTTCCAGTGGAAGGGAACTTATTAGGATTTCCAATTATGTATATTGTCCCAATTCTTTCCGGTTGGTTCGGGGTTCTTTTCTTAGTTATTGTAGCCGGTAAAATCGGAAATCAAATCGATGATGACATCGAAAAAGAAAATCAAGATAATTCTAAGATTCGCGGCGAGGGGGTAGTGTAGATGGCAAATCAAGTTTGGCAACTGTCAAATCCAATAATAGGTATTATTGTAGTTTTAATTACCTTTGTCGTATTCTACGTTGTTGCCTATCTGTCAAACCGCGCAAGTACATCCGTACAAGACTTATACGCCACTAAAGGTGGGGTAGGACCAATCACTAACGGTCTTGCAATGGCATCTACTTACATGAGTTTAGCAACATTTCTAGGGGTTACAGCATTAATTTTACGTCTCCAAGTTCCATTTGTAATGTTGTGGATTCAATTCATTTTGGCGATCCCGTTAATAACAATTATCTATGGAACAAGCTTACGCCGAATGGGGGCGTTCTCTCCAACACACTTTATTAGATTACGCTATGGAAAAGAAGCATCAATTATTGCCGCGCTCTGGATGATTTTAGTATCCATTATGTACGCTTTAGGTCAAATGATCGGAATTGCAGTAACGTTCGAAACTTTACTAGGAATTCCTTATATGACTGGTTTATTTGTCGGAGGTATTCTAATTGTTGGTTACGTTACAATAGGTGGAATGAGCGGTGCAACAAACAATGCAGCCATTCAGATGGTCATCATGGCCCTTATGTTTATTATTCCACTAGGCGCAATTATGAAAGCAATGGGTGGTACTGGATGGTTTTTCCCTCCACTTCTCTATGCTGATATGGTACCAGCAATGCTAGATGCTCTACCTACTTTCTTTGATTACAAGTTCCCTACAAAATGGTACTTTGCCCTTATTCCTGCCCTGACAATCGGGGCTTTAGGACTGCCACACTTAGCAATGCGTGTTTATACATCATCAAGTTTAAGAAGTGCTCGTTCAGCAATGATTTGGTTTGCTTTAGCACTTGGTCTTGTTTTCTCAGCAACATACGCAATGGGATTTTCAGGAGTATTTTTCGAGTATACAACTGGCATTCCTATTGCTCCTGCCGATACTGATAAATTAACAATTATTTTAAACTTAGCTTATAACCCTGAATGGGTAACTGCACTAGTTATTGCTGGTGCTATCTCAGCTGGTTTGTCTACACTAAGCGGTAACTTACTGGCAATTGGCGCTTTAATTTCACAAGATATTGTTACAACATTAAAGCCAGACTTATCAAATAAAACAAAAGTACGTCTGGGATATCTTTCTATTGCCCTTGGTGGTCTTGCAGCTGTATTATTAGCGATACAACCACCTAAATTCCTTATTGTTAGTATCCTTTGGGCCTTTGGTCTGGCAGGTACGACCAATGCGTCGCTCATTATTATGGGGGTTTGGTGGAAAAAAGCAAATCGCTTCGGTGCAATGTGTGCTTCTGCTATCGGTGGGATCGTCTATGTTGTTGTTTCACCCTTCGTTTTCCCTAAGATTGTTGTCAGTGGTCATGCTTTAACAGATAGTATGGGTCTTTCAGGCGGAATGCTTGCTGTACCACTTAGCTTCTTAATTTTAATTGTAGTATCTTACATTACAAACCGTATGCCTTCACTAATGAGTCAACAAGCAATAACTGAAACTGATAGCTTAGTAGAAAGAATCCATGGCTGGTCTGATATTAATCCGAAGCGTTATAACAGCATAGTCGGGCCGTTAATTATCGCTTCCATAGGTGCAATTGTCTTTGTTTGGGCAATGATGCCATGGGCATTCTAATACATCTTCTATTTTTAAAGAGATTTGATAATTTGCTATGTGTTTGTAGAACTGTATAAAATAATTGAAAGCTGAATCAAAGGACTTAATGCTTTTGATTCAGTCTCAATTATTTTTTCTATTTAGGAGGGAATATGGGAAAAATCACATTAATCTTTAGAATTTTACAATTAGACAAAGGGGCTATTGAGAAACTCTCTGCGCCAGAAACGCATTTTAGAGGGTATAGCTCGGTTATTTCAGTTTTATTAGGGTTATTATACGGCTTTACAGCTATTAACATTAACTTAGAGTTTATAAGAACATTTGAAACCCCAATATTAAGACAGGTTTTTATTCCTGCAGTATTTTTATTTTCCGGTTATATAATGATGTTATTAACTAAAGTTGGGTTAACTTTACTTTTATGGGCAGGATCAAGAGGCTTAGGTGGTGGTGGCTTTTTAGCAATCCTTTACCAAATTACGACTATTGCTTTAATTCCTTCTATTATTGCACTACCTGCTTTTATTTCTCTTCAAGCAGGTACTCCTCTTTCAATGCTCATGTTGGTTTCTATTGGGGTTGCACTCATTTGGATTTATTTTGTTTGTGCTAAAATTGTTGAAGTAGTCCAACACTTTGTACCATGGAAAGCCTATGTGGCGGTTCTATTAGCGTTTATCTTTTTTATGAGTATTTATTATATCATTCTACCTCCACCAACTTAAACCTAGGTAGCACTGTCTAAAAATAATTGGAATAAAATTACCTAGACATGACAAAAAAATATCCTCCCAAAAAGTAGGAGGATATACGGCGAATGGCTATTTTCTTTTCAAATTTATGTTAAGATATTACCCATTACCTCAATAAAAGCAGCCGTCATCTATACCGGTCACTCCACAAAGAACCTGGACCAGTGAAAAAGGCGGCTCCTTGCCGCCTTTTTAATTTTTTTAGATTTATCTACCTTCATGTTGCTTCAACATATCACCATAAATGTAAACGAGCTCCTTATCAAAAAGCGAACGCTTCATGTCTACAGCTAAAGCTCTGACCCGAGATAACATCTCCTCGGCATCTTCGTTCGACATTTCCTTACCATACTCAAGTAAGAATTTTGCCTTGATTGAAGCCGTCCCAGAATGTTTACCAATCACGATCTGCCGCTCAAGTCCAACATCCTCAGGGCTAAATGCTTCATAGGTTTTAGGATTCTTTAGAGCTCCATCAGCATGAATCCCAGACTCATGGGCAAACATGTTACTTCCTACGATTGATTTCCAAGCAGGAAGCGTCCTGCCCGAGGCCCGAGCAACATATTCAGAAACCTCGACAAATCGTTCGGTTGCAAAGCTTAAATCCGTATCTAACAAATGCTTAAGAGCCATGACGACTTCCTCTAAAGCTGCATTTCCAGCCCGCTCACCCAGACCATTGACAGTGACTCCCACGTGTGATGCCCCTGCCTTCACTCCTGCCAAAGCATTCGCTGTTGCCATTCCAAAATCGTCGTGTGTATGCATTTCGACATCAATATCTGCTTTTTCAATCAGAGTTTTAATCCGATCATAGGTTGTAAAAGGATCTAAGATTCCGACAGTATCACAGTAGCGAAGACGATCCGCCCCTGCTTTTTTTGCTTCTTTGGCAAATCGCACAAGAAAATCCATGTCTGAGCGTGAAGCATCCTCTGCATTGACAGAGATATACATCCCTTCTCGTTTAGCAAAGGCCGTGGCCTTGATCATCCGCTCCAGAACATCATCTCGAGTGGTCATGAGCTTATGTTCAATATGAATATCCGAGGTGGAAATAGAAATCGCCACAGCATCGACCCCACAAGCCAAGGAGGCTTCAATATCCGATATGACTGCCCGATTCCAGCCCATAATGCTCGATTTTAAACCAAGTTTTACGATATCAGTAATTGCTTGCTTTTCATCGCCGCCCATGACTGCTACCCCGGCTTCAATCTGATGAACGCCAAGCTCATCTAACAATCGCGCGATGCGCATTTTTTCTTGATTTGAGAAAACAACCCCAGCTGTTTGTTCTCCGTCACGTAATGTGGTATCTACAATCACTAGATGTCTCATTTCAGACTCACCCCTTAATTTAAAATCGCACGTATAATTATACTGTACGCCTTATAATTACTATCTATAGTAGCACAATCTCCCCTGAGATTGAAGGATGCCCATTTCCTTATACTGTATACTTGATATTCTGCTAGTTGCTTGACGCTCTCCATAGCTAAATTCAGTTGTACACTAGCTACACAAACCTGCTCTAAGTTAATCTTTCCTTAAGCAACTGATTTACTACACCCGGATTTGCTTGTCCCTTGGTAGCTTTCATGATCTGCCCGACCAGAAACCCTATCGCTCGATCCTTTCCTGCTCGGTAGTCCTCTACGGATTGGGGATTGGCAGCCAGCACGCTATCAATAATCCCTAGCAAGGCCCCTTCGTCACTAATCTGCGCGAGTCCTTTTTCCTTGACGATCGTCTTGGCATCCTTACTCGTGTTGTACATCTCTTCAATCACACTCTTGGCAATCTTGCCGCTTATGGTTCCTTTTTCAATAAGTGCCAGGAGTTCTGCCAATTTTTCTGGTGAGATCGGGGAATCAACCACTCGGCACTGATTGGAATTGAGTAAACGCGCAAGGTCGCCCATGACCCAGTTTGCTAAGGTCTTGGCATCTCCATAGTAAGCCAAAGCTGCATCGAAGTAATCAGACAACGCTTTTGCTTGGGTGATAACCCCAGCATCATAAGCCGACAGCCCCAAGGCTTGCAAACGAGCACGACGTGCCGCCGGAAGTTCAGGCAGGGTTTTGCGGATTCTTTCCACCCATTCCCGGTCGATAACCAGAGGAGCTAGGTCAGGTTCCGGAAAATACCGGTAGTCATGCGCTTCTTCTTTTGAGCGAAGGGTTAACGTAACCCCTCGTCCCTCATCCCAAGTACGAGTCTCTTGAATAACCTTTTCCCCCGCCTCGAGAACCCGAGCTTGACGGGCCACTTCATATTCCATACAGCGTCGCACCGAGCTAAAGGAATTTAGGTTTTTAGTTTCTGTACGTGTCCCTAAGGTCGTTGCACCAATCGGTCGCAACGAAACATTGACATCAAAGCGCACTGAGCCTTGTTCTAAGCGACAGTCCGAAACTTCCGTATACTCCAATATCTGCACTAATTTTTCCAGATAAGCAAGCACTTCGGAAATTGAGCGCATATCAGGCTCGGAAACGATTTCCAGCAGCGGCACACCCGCTCGGTTATAGTCGACAGAAGACTCATGAGAGGTTGAGATAGTCTCTCCGCTGTGTACGAGCTTACCAGCATCTTCCTCCATATGGGCGCGAGTAATCCCAATCCACTTCTTTTCTCCATCGACTTCAATCTCTAACCCGCCCTTGCCACATATCGGCAAATCAAATTGGGATGTCTGATAATTCTTCGACAAGTCGGGGTAAAAGTAGTTTTTACGGTCGAACTTGGAGAACTCAGCTATTTCACAGCTCAGAGCGAGACCTGCTTTAATCGCATAATTGACGACTTCACTATTTAAGACGGGAAGCGCACCAGGCATTCCTAAGCACACAGGGCAAACATGCGTGTTTTGGTCTCCCCCAAACTCAGTTGTACAGCCACAAAAAATCTTCGTCTTGGTTTGTAGTTCCACATGTACTTCTAGTCCACAGACCATTTCATAGTTGTTAGCGACTACCACGCGCCAGCACCTCCCCAGACAAACTTGGTTTCAACGTGTGATAATTCGTGTTTTGCTCAAAGGTATAGGCTACACGATACAACGTCCCTTCAGCAAAGGCTTTACCCATCAGTTGCATGCCGATTGGTAAACCTTTGACGAATCCCGCCGGGATAGAAATGGCCGGAATACCTGCTAGGTTGATAGGAACTGTCGTAATGTCAGATAAATACATTGCTAAAGGGTTGGCGGATTTTTCCCCAAATTTAAAGGCCGGAGTCGGAGCCGTCGGAGAGAGTAAGACATCAAACTTCTCAAACGCCTTGTCAAAATCCTGCTTGATCAGTGTTCTGACCTTCTGTGCTTTCAGATAATAGGCATCATAATACCCCGAACTTAAGGCATAGGTTCCGAGCATAATCCTTCGTTTCACTTCCGGTCCAAATCCTTCAGCCCGGGTTGATTTAAACATACCTAAAACATCGTCAGACTCCGCCCGATATCCATAGCGTACACCATCATAGCGAGCTAGATTAGAGCTGGCTTCCGCCGTGGCGATCAGATAATACGCCGGGATGGCGTACTCTGTATGTGGTAATGAGCATTCTGACACTTCTGCGCCAAGATCAATCAGGGTTTGAATCCCTGCTTGAATTCCTTTGGCAACCTCCGGCTCAATGCCCTCACCGTAATACTCACGAGGAATCCCGATTCTCAGACCTTTGATATCATTGACCAGGAACTTCGTATAATCCGGCTTTTCAAAGGGAACCGATGTTGAATCAAGGGGATCATATCCTGCAATAGCATTTAGGACCAAGGCATTATCCCGTACGTTTTTGGTGAGTGGACCAATCTGGTCAAGTGAAGACGCATACGCAATCAAGCCATACCGGGAGACTGCGCCGTAAGTTGGCTTCATTCCAACCACCCCACAAAACGCCGCAGGCTGGCGGATAGACCCACCGGTGTCAGATCCCAAGGTAAAGCCGGCCTCATCCGCTGCTACGGCGACGGCAGCTCCCCCGGAAGATCCTCCGGGAACATACTCTAGATCCCAAGGATTACGAGTCTTAGCAAAATATGAATTCTCTGTCGAGGAACCCATGGCAAACTCATCCATGTTTAGTTTACCGAGTAGGATCGTTCCTGCGTTCCGTAAGCGATCTGTCACAGTTGCATTATAGGGTGGAATAAAATTTTCCAACATTTTTGAACCACAACTTGTACGAACGCCCTCTGTGCACATGTTATCTTTCATGGCCATCGGAATTCCCTCTAAGGGGCTGAGAGCCTCTCTCTGAGCGATCTTGCGATCAACCTCTGCCGCTTGGGCTAAGGCCTGATCTTCCAAAACTGTTAAATACGCTTGTAAATCAGGTTCAAGGCTATGAATACGTTCTATGTAAGCTTTCGTCAACTCAGTAGCGCTGACATCTTTATGCACAAGTAGCTCGTGTTGTTCACTGATCGACTTTTCTATATCCCCTGTTGCCATTTCGCGCAACCTCCTTTCTAGGTTAGACTATTTTAGGAACCCTAAAGAAACCCTCTTCCCCATCCGGGGCATTCCTTAAGGCTTTTTCATGATTAATTGAGGGTCTCACTTCATCCTCGCGCAATACGTTATGTAGAGGAACAGCATGGGCAGTAGGCACTACATCCCTCGTGTCTAAGCGCTCTAACATAGCCGCATAATCTAAAATGGAATTAAGTTGTTCAGTATACTCTTGAGTTTCCTGTTCGGTTAACTCAAGGCGCGCCAAGGCTGCTACGTATTCAACGTCTTCACGTGAAATTGTCAATTTATTCACCTTCCCTTTGGAGTGTTTGTTGCATTATCCTCTATCATAACAAATATAGGGGACTGGGGCAAGAAATATAGAATATACAAAATCACTGTGTTGGGCGTGTTTTGGGGACGGTCCTCTTAACACACCTTAAGGTAAGTTAAAAAGACCGTCCCCAAACACCAAGAACCCTCCCAAAAATACCATTAAGAAATACCACGATTTTTGCCGTGGTCTTTCTTAGTTAATGGAATTTGCCATCTTAGTAATCTCTTCTTCAGTTATTACCCCTGTGATTTGCAGTAGGAGATTTCTCACTTGCCAATTCAAAGTATTCAAGCCATTCTTACTCAGATACATAATAGCTGGGCTACCGTTCACAATTAGATCTTTTACGCTTGTATCATCTGTATCATATAATGTTCCCCGTGAAGTTCCTTTAGCATTATCTTGTTGTCTAAAAACAAAGACCTTGTCATTAAGATTATATTCAATAGAGACTTGGTAAACCCTTACCCCTACAGATGTAAGTATAACTCGTCTAATGTTAGCTCCAGGAGGGAGATAACTTGGAATAGCTAATTTAAAGTGAGTCGCAGTTTTGGCTTGATCCAGAGTAACTTCTTCGTCAACAAGATCACCTAAATCCTGAATTTTAGGCATCGGAGGCTCATCAACCTGGTGGTAGGTTTCAGTCATATTTCTAGTGGTCTTTCCAACGACATAACTAAAAAATTTAGCAATACTCTTCCCAACCGCATCTGCATTATGTGGATATAAAAAGTTTATTGAACTCACTAATATCAGAACTGTAGCAACCATGGTTATTCTTTTTCGATTGATGACTGTTTTGGGTATTTTAAGAATATCATCCTCTACATTGATTCGATTCTTAATCTTCTGCCATTGATCATCTATATTCGGAATCTCAATCTCGGAAGCTAACTCTTTTGACAAATGAATTATTATTATTTCGTCAAGCTCTCTTTCAGATAAGCTCACTTAAGTTCAACCTCCCAAATTTTGATTGAGATCCTTATCTATCAAGTTTCTAAATTTTTCTTTTGCTCTATGTAGTCTAACTTTAGCATTTGAGAGATTAATATCTAATAACATAGCAATCTGATGCAAGGATAAATCGGCATAATACTTGAGTACTAAAATCTCATGTTCTTTTTTATTTAATTTTTTAAGGACATTATTGATGTCCTCTTTCAGTTCTATATCATTTTCAAGACTACTATCTGACAGCATGCCTAGGTGCAAATCAGTTAATAAAGTAATCTTATCATTGTTTTTATTATTTAACATTCGTTTAGCTTCATTTAGAGCTATAGAAATAACCCATGAAGCAAATTTATCTTTAAATTCTAGCTGATTAAGTTTATTATACGCTATTACAAAGGCCTGTTGGACGGCATCCTCTGATATATATTTATCTTTAGTATAAAAATACACTGTTTGATAGACTCTTTCATAAGTCTGCTTGGCTAGAATTTTAAAGATTTCTAAGTCCTTACTTGACAATTTATCCGCCTCCTGAAACTATTAATTCTAGTAATTTATATTAAAACCTCCTAAATTTTTATATTTTATAAAATTAATGTAACCTTATGGCATATTTAATCCCTCTATATAGAGAGGGGGATACCAAAACAATTTTATAAGAGCTACGGTGCATTTAAGGAAGTAATGGAAGTGAAGTGATTTTCTCCCCTGGAATTTAAAAGAGGTGATTTAGATATTGTCAAACTATAAAATTTTATTTTTCCTAGTGTTGTTAAGTCTAATGGTAACCGGCTGTTCAACAACTGAAGCTAATCAAACAAGAGAGAAACTCAATCTTCTTGACTCTACCATAAGGACCCACCTTTCTAAAGAGCATTCAACCCTAAAGGTCAGTCAGTTAAAGATAATATCAATGATCGAAACTCCAGAAGGAGACTTGATTCAGATTTTGTTTCAGGGTAACGGTGATGAATATATCGGCTTTTTACAAATATCAAAAAACATCGAATTCAGTGACGTAGTTTTTAGCAATATAAGACCAAGTAATAAAGATACACCCTTCGATGTTCACTTTATGACTTCATTCATGAAAAAATCAAACGAAGAAATACCTTACATATTCTTGGGAGGAGTTATAAATGATAAGAAAATTAAGGAGATGCAGATAATTTTTGATGATACTGCCATCGTCTATTTAGTATTTAATGAACATCAGGAATCTTATAATTATGTAAGAATAGGATCTAAGGCTGGAGTTAAACAAATTATTGCCAAAGACAACTCAGGTAAAGGTCTATATAGCTATCCACCTTAGCGTCCTCGTAACACGTATAAAAGCCGGTTTCTCAGATGGAGAAACCGGCTTTCACTATTAAAGCTTAATCATCTGTTCAAATTCCTCTTCGGTCAAGATAGGTACTCCCAGTCCCTGGGCTTTCACTAACTTTGAGCCAGCTTTCTCTCCTGCAACGACGAAGGCAGTCTTTTTGCTAACACTACTTGCCGCTTTTCCACCATACTCCTCGATGATTGTTTCGATCTCCCGCCGCTCCCAGCGCTCTAACGAACCAGTTACGACGATGCTTTTACCCGCAAATATCTGTGGTTTGGTCGAGGTTCCTGCGGTCATGTTCACACCGGCTGCATGCAATTTAACCAAAAAATCTCCCGTACTCTCCAGACTGAAAAACTGCACCACACTTTCCGCCATTGCTGGTCCAACGTCCGGAATCCCTTGTAACTCCTCTAGGGTGGCCTCCTGCAATTTTTCCATGGAACCAAACGTCTGCGCTAAAATCTTCCCTGCTTTTTCCCCAGTGTGGCGGATACCTAAGGCGAAAATCAACGGTGCCAGTCCTCGCCCTTTGCTGTCTTCTATGGCCCTTAGCAAATTCTCTGCCGATTTTTTCCCCATCCGTTCCACAGGGGTTAAATCATCGAAGGTCAATGAATAAAGATCGGCAGCATCTTTGATCAACCCCGCATCTAGGAGTTGTTGAACAACTGCGGGTCCTAGTCCATCAATCGCCATGGCATCCCGAGAGACGTAATGAATAATCCCCTCACGTTGTTGGGCAGGGCAGATAATACTTTGACAACGGTATGCCGCTTCCCCTTCCTCACGCAAAACCGGGCTCTGACATTCTGGACAGAGCTCTGGCATTTCAAAAAGCCTTTCCTCACCGGTGCGTTTTTCGGGTAACCCTCGGACAACCTCTGGAATTACATCTCCAGCTTTATGTAAGAGTACATAATCTCCGATACGGATATCCTTATCCCGAATGTTATCTAAATTATGGAGTGTGGCACGACTCACAGTGGATCCTGCCACGGAAACTGCTTTCAGTACGGCGGTGGGCGTCAAAACTCCGGTACGCCCTACTCGGATGATAATATCCTCAACGACCGTTTCAACCTGTTCCGCCGGAAATTTATATGAAATCGCCCAGCGCGGACTTTTGGTGGTAAAGCCAAGTTCCTGTTGAAGGTCAAACTCATTCACTTTAATGACCAGACCGTCGATATCATATGGGAAGCGGTGACGCTCTGACGCCATTTCTTCACAATAGGTAATAACCTCTTCGATATCGCTAAATACTTTATACTCAGGGTTTACCACAAACCCCTGTTCTTTTAAATAGGT